>CALPPK020000070.1 GCA_943325435.2 Bifidobacterium breve | reverse complement strand
GCTCAAGACGCGGACCTTCAAGAATTTCATCGTCGTAGTAGGGCTTACGGTTAGCAGCAAGTTTTTGCTCGGAACCGATTTCGGAACGTGATGACCGAATGTTGGAGAACGCGTAAAACGCCCATCCCGCAAGCGAGATGAGAAGAATCACCCAGGCAATAGAGGTACTAGTTGATGCAAACATGATTAGTGCCCTCCGCCGACACAGTGAGGTCCTTCAGCTTCTTGTCCAGTGGTGTTGATACCAATTGACGGCCCTGCGAATACTGCGCCAGTGTCAATTGTGAGAACACCGTTCGTAATGCCCACTCCGAAACGATCCATTCCGCGTGGAGCTGGCCCACCCTTTTTTTCACCGACGCGGTTGTACTGCGAACCATGGCACGGGCATTCAAACCATTGCGAACTCTTGCACTCAGGAACACGACATCCGAGGTGAGGGCACTTCTGGTACAGCGCAACAATGCCTGCCTGCATTCCAGAAAACACCGGAGCCTGACCTCCATAAACAGCTTGACCTTTTCCGAGAGCATCTTTTGGATACTCGGTCACCCAAGCACGAGCTTCTGACAAGTACAAGAAACCTTTGTTCTGGCGAATCAACTGAATAACGTCATCAATTTTTCCGGCATTGATTTTGGAACCAAAGCCGCCTTCAGCGCCTTTCCAAAGAAAACCAACTACCGAAGCACCGAAGGCACCAACGCTGACTGACAGCAAGGTAACGGTTGCGCGGTTGAAGAACATACGACGCGAGACGCCGAGTGCTTCTTCATCTGGAGCAACCCACGGGGCCACTTCAACAGGTGCGGCCTTGACAAGAGATGTCGAACGAACAGAAGCTTGTGCTTCAACTTCACGGCCAGTTGGTGCGGCATCTGAGATGTTCGCCTTCGTGTTGCGAGAACGAGTCTCGCGTGACAATGCGCCTGCGCCGCGAACTTCTGAAGTGCGCGAAGTTGTAAGAACAACAATCAGACCAAAGATGATCGCTGCAATAACAACGATTGCGATGACAATTCCGGTGCTCATGACTGTTCGTTCCTTGCTTCTGTGTTGTTACGTCGAATGTTGTTGGGGGTATTCATTGTCTTCATCACAATTCGAAGAAGATTCCGTCACGCCATGGGAAGGTGAAGTTGAATCCGGGACCGCGGAAGAAAGAACCGATAATTACGAGAACTGCCCAGAACATAAGGAACAAGGTGAACATTGATGTCATCCACTTGCGATCTTCTGGCCTGTTCGAAGGATTTTTGTCAACGAATGGCGCCAAGATAAGAACAACAAGGCCCATTCCTGGAAGCGTTACACCGGCAATCATCGGGTGGAACATAGTGAGAAGTTCCTGCAAACCGAGGAAGTACCACGGCGCCTTTGAAGGGTTCGGGGTTTTGTTGAAGTCTGCTGCATGCATAAGTGGTGCGTTAACAACCCACGAGAAGACAAACAAGAAAGCTGTACAGGCAAGACCTGCAACAAATTCGACTGCCAACAAGTGAGGCCACGTATGAACTTTGTCAACTGGTGCTGCTTTAGTTTCTTGAATAGAACCAGACTTAACAACAGTCAACAAACGTTGTGTGTGTCCGCCAGGACCAGCTCCAACTGGCAATCCAGCTGAAGGGGTTGCAGCAACAACTGCTGAAGCTTTATCTGCGACTGCTACTGCGCCGCCGTCTCCACGCGCCGCTTTGCTGCGCTCGAGTAGGTGGTCAGGGATACGAGAGTCGCCTGCGTCTGCAGCCGGTGCAGCGGCATCGTCAGCTGCCTTATCGCGTGCAGCTTTTGCGCGCTTTAAAAGATGCTCAGGGATTTCAGTCATTAGATGTCCTCTCGATCACAAAGGTCCGGAAATTCCGCCGTCTTTACGAACACGCCAGAAGTGGATGGCCATAAAGATAACGATGACGAATGGAAGTAGAAGTACGTGCAACACGTACCAACGAAGCAAAGTTTCAGAACCAATTTCAACTCCACCTAGCAACACGAATCGCACTTGCGATCCAAATACAGGTGTGTAGCCCATCATGTTGGTACCCACGGTTACAGCCCATAGAGCTAACTGGTCCCATGGCAACAAGTAACCAGTGAAAGAAAGGAGCAACGTAAGTGTTAACAACACAACACCAATAACCCAGTTGAATTCACGCGGAGCTTTGTATGCACCGTGGTAAAACACGCGAGACATGTGAAGGAATGTTGAAAGCACCATGAGGTGTGCTCCCCATCGGTGCATGTTTCGAACAAGAAGACCAAACGTCACAGAAGTCTGCAACGTTTGAATGTCTTGCCATGCTGCAGCACCAGTTGGTCGGTAGAAGAACATCAAGAAAATGCCCGTAACTGTTAGCAAAATGAACAAGAAGAAGCTGAGACCACCAAGGCACAAGGTGTAACTGACCTTGACTGCGTGACGCTTTACCTTGACTGGGTGCAAGTGATAAAGCACCGAGTTCATGATGACGTACGAGCGGTTACGCGGGCTGTCTGTGTAGCCCTTACGGAAGATTGAACCAGGACGGAAAATTGCATTCCATGCCTGACTTCCCTGCATTTGATTGCCTAATTTTGCTGCCCGCTCTTTGAGAGTTGGACGTGGATTGTCAAGAACTTTTGCCATGGGCCTTTACCTCAGAGTCGCATTCCATAGCCGTAGCCATGATTGTTAGTTCGGATATGACTGTCACCATCTGGATCTGGTGCGCCAACTTTGCCCAAGATGATTACTCCTGTTGGGCAACGGTCGACACAGAGTGCGCAACGAGTGCACACATCATCGTCGATGATGAAAAGAACGTTGTCAGACGGGTCTGAACCGGGCATTTCGGTATCTTGCGCCTCCGAGATTGCATCTGGCGTCACCATGTGGATGCACTTCCACGGACAAATATCAACGCAACCTTCACACATGATGCATTCACTTTGATCAATATGAATGAACTGCTTTGGCTTTACTGCCTTGCCAAGGTAATCAGCATCCACCTCAACGAGTTGATACTCAGTTGACCATTCGGGCATTGGTGGGTTTGCGTCTGTACGTGCCATGGGTTTTTAGCTTTTCTTCACCAAAGGACGGCCGTACGTTGACACTTCGATTTCTTTCGCGCCGCGCTCGCCGCGCTTTTGCCACCAGACAAACAGGAAGATCATGAGTGCGATGAAGTAGACGTGAATGACAACGGTCAAGATGTCACGAACTGCTTCATAGCTAATTGTCATGGGGAAATTTCCGCCAAAAGCCTTTGGCTTCAAGATGTCAAAAGGTCCGAGCAGCAGTTTGTCTTTACGCCAACCGAGGTCTTTGTCTGCATGGTCAAGGAACTGGTGAGGTACAACACCAAATGCAAGAAACAGAACAAAGAATGTGTAGACGGAGCCAATCATGGCTTCACCCCATGTTGTGTCTGATCCGACAGGGCGTCGTTTACCGAAAGGGATGACGATAAGGGCCATCACAGTTGTGATGCCAAAGGAAAACAAAAAAGCCTGGTTAACTCCTGGCCATCTGAGTATGTCAATCGAGAGCATGGACGATTCTTCTTCTCCGGTCCTGGTGACGGTTGTGTCATGGGGCAGGTGCCTAAGCACTTAGAAGACTAGTCATCACAGAGGCAGAAGTCCCATTTTCTCAATGTGACGAATTCCCGTGATTTCTGACCGGATCTTTACGCCGAGGTTGTGCCATTGTGCATTTTTCATTGGGGCTTTCGATTGTGTTCCCGGAACAAACTTCTCGACTTTTGGCAGATGATTACTCACACGAGGGGATGTTTGTCTATCGTGGAGGGGTCAGGCATTGCATCTGAGGGCATCCCGCCTTCTTAGAGGCCTGACAGGTCTCCCCGAGAGGTAAGCGCAGTGACCGAGATTCCCGAGCACCTACTGAATCGCTCTAAAGCACGACGTTCAGAAGCGTCTGGCGACAGCACTAGTGACAGCACACCAGCAGTCGCAACACCCGCCGCGTCAGCTGCACCAGCAAAGGCCAAAGAAGCTCCGGCCCCTAAAGCCGTTGCACAAGACCCTGCCTATGTTGTTGCTGCAAAGACACGCAAGAAGATTCCGTTCTGGGCAATGACGACTTTGGCTCTTCTTCCCGCGTGGGCATTGTTGTATCTCATCGCGCTGAAACCAGCCGAAAAAGTAGTCGCTGGCCCATTGGCGATTGGTGCAACCACCTTCGGTTCCTGTGCAGGTTGCCATGGTGCAGATGGTCCTGGTGGAGCAGGTCGCGTTCTGTATCAAGGTGAAGTCCTAAAGACATTCCCTCATATCGAAGACATGTTGAACTTTGTCTACACCGGAAGTCAGAAGTTTGTCGCTGCTGACCTCAAGCTCTACGGCAATCCAGAGCGTGAGGGTGGTGCACATGCACCATTGTCATACAACGGAAACCCAATGCCAATGCAAGGTGAAAAAGCGGGCGGAGCTCTTACCGAAGCAGAAATTCTCTCAGTTGTTTGCCACGTGCGCTACACAACTTCTGGCGCAGACCCTGCGAGCGAAGAGTGGAAAGAAGAATACGAAACTTGGTGTTCACCAGAATCGGAAATCTTTAAGGCGTTAGAAGCTGGAAGTTCAAACTTCGACACCATTGAAAAAGACTTTGCCATGCTTGCTGCAAAACCTGGTGCCGTGGGCACAGAACCTCGCGCTGCAATCAGTAAATAACTATTTGCACTTCACAGACACAACGTTGTCTGTGGTGAGATTCACAATTGACTTACTGAGTTGATCAGGAAAGCGCGTGATGAAGTCACGCAGTGAAGATGTAACAGAATCACCACATTCTCTTTTCACTGGGGTCGCCAGTTTTACAACCCAACCATTACGAAGTATTCCTTCATCTCCGTTTGCTTGCATGTCTACAAGGCCTGGCAAAGTTAGAAACTCACGACCAGCAAGTACATCTGACGGCACAAGTGCAAACCAGACAACAGCATCTCCCAACATGTCTGCCAAAAGTACGCATGCATTTGATTTCACAAAATCTGTGCATGCTGATGATGAACCATAATCTGCAGCCAAGGTTCCTTCCTGCACTGTCAATACACGCAAGTCATCAAGAGACATCCGCATAGCGCCACCATGAGTAACACCGTTTTCTTGTGACCATCCGGAATCAACATTGATTGAATTAACACTCGCAACTAAATCAACTTTACGAAGAGTTTGAGTCACGGAAATTTCTGAAGACGATTCACGTGTAGCGAAAAGAACAATCGCTGCGACAAGCACTGCAAGAAGAACGGCAAGAATTCGCCGACTCAATTCATGAGGCCTTTCAGTGCCGTAGATACACGAACTGCAAGTTGGTCAAGAACCGAATCGGTGTGAGAAAGACCAACAAATACAGCCTCATATGCTCCGGGGGCCAATGCAACGCCCCCGCGCAACAACGCATGAAATACTTTGGCATACAACGCTTCATCAGTTGTTTGAGCCTCTGCAAAATTCGTCGGAGTTTTTGTTCCAAGTTCAGTTCCAAAATACATTCCGATCAAAGTTCCAACAACTGGAAACTGTGCGGGTATTCCTGCATCACTACATGCATCACGCAACATGGCGGATGTAAAACGCGCACGTGCTGACAATTCCATGTATACGTCGTCAGATAACTCATTCAGCGCTGCAAGACCTGCCGCAGTTGCAAGCGGATTCCCTGCAAGTGTTCCTGCATGAAAAACAGAACCAAGCGGTGTGAGATTTTCCATAATGTCGCGTCGACCACCAACTGCACCAATTGGTAATCCGCCGCCAATTACTTTTCCAAAACATGTGAGGTCTGGCTTCACATCGTATTTTGCTTGAGCTCCACCAGAACCAAGACGAAATCCTGTGATCACTTCATCAAACACAAGTAGCGCGCCAACGCGGTCACACTCTGCACGAAGCCCTTCAAGAAATCCTGGAGCGGGTGAAACTAATCCCATGTTTGCAGCAACTGGTTCTACAAAAACTGCGGCAACATCGTTATCAAGTTTTGGCACAACGTTGTATGGAAGTACCCATGTATTTGCAACTGCTTCTTCGGGCACACCAGCTGTGCCCGGTAATCCAAGTGTTGCTAATCCGCTTCCACCTGCGGCCAACAACGCATCAGTAGCCCCGTGAAAGTTGCCATGAAAAGTAACAATGCGCTTACGTCCGGTTGCACCACGTGCCAAGCGCACTGCAGTACTTGTTGCTTCTGTTCCACTGTTCATAAATCGAACACGTTCACACGAAGGAACACGTTCTGAAATTGCTTCTGCTAATTTCATTTCTCGAGGAGTCGGTGCTCCGTAAGAAGTCCCGTCTCCGGCCGCACTGCGAATTGCTTCAGTTACTTTTGGATGTGCGTGTCCAAGAATGATGGCGCCGTAACTCTGCACCAAGTCAATGAGTTCGTTTCCTTCAACGTCGTACACAAACGCACCTTCAGCACGAGACACAACGTATGGTGTTCCGCCAACTGCCTTGAACGCACGAATGGAAGAGTTGACACCACCAGGAATCACTTGTGCGGAACGATCAAACAAAACTTGGTTAGAAGCAAGCCCGACGCCGCGACAAACAGTTGCGGTACAACCTGCTGCAGCACACGCTTTGGCATCACAAAAAGGGATTGGTGAATTCATTACGTGTTTCCTTATG
>CALPPK020000069.1 GCA_943325435.2 Bifidobacterium breve | reverse complement strand
GCCACTCAACGTCAACAACTTGCTGCATTGATTTCAACGGGTACTGCTTACAAATCAGTTGCGCAAACCCAAGGGCCTGTTGCTTCCACTGCTTCGTCATTAATGAAGCTTGGAATCACCGAGATGATGTTCAACATGTCAATGCTGCGCGGAGACATTGCGGGTGCCGATGCAATGCTTGAAGGCCCCGATTCGCTAGGCATGATGTCTGCCCCGGGTGGACGAATTGCCGGAGGTCCTAGCCAAGTACAACGCAACATCAGTGGTGAGCGTCTGCTCGGTTTACCACGAGAGCCGAAATGACACACAACATTGCGTGTAACGACGCAAGTCTGATTTCATCTGTCGATGGTGTCACTATCGCTATGCATGATTTCGGCGGAACCGGTTCCCCCGTGCTGTTGTCTCATGCCACTGGTTTTCACGCACATTGCTGGGAACCTGTCGCACATTCACTGAATTCGCAACATCATGTAGTTGGTCTTGATCACCGCGGTTATGGCGACGCAGAAACAGTTGATCCGGCAACTATGACGTGGGATCAATACGGTCTCGATGCGCTTGCTGCAGCTCGTCATTTATATGCCCAACACAACGAACCAATCGTTGGTATCGGCCACTCCATGGGTGGCGCAAGCTTGCTGATGGCAGCCCATGGCGAACCGCACCTCTTCAAAGCACTTTTTGTCTTTGAACCAATCGTCTTTCCCCCACCAGATCCCGATGCAGGCGAGCGCCCTGAAAGTCCACTTCCCGCTGGTGCAAGAAAACGGCGCAGTCGTTTCCCAACTTTCGAAGCTGCCATTGAAAACTTCGCGGCAAAGCCACCGATGGCTGCGTTTAATGCTGTTGCTCGCGAGGCATATGTTCGTCACGGATTCAAACCAACAGCCGACGGGGATATTGAATTGAAATGTCTTCCCGAACATGAAGCACGCACATACGAAACGGGTGGATCACACGGTGCGTGGAATTCGCTTCCCTCCATTACAACTCCTGTGTGGGTTTTGTCCGGAGCAATAGCACCTTTTCAACCATCAACATTTGCAATCACGGTTGCAGAAAGAATTCCAGCAAGCACGTATGTACGTTGGGATGAAGTAGGACATTTCGGACCGCTCGAAAAACCAGAGTTAATCTCTCAATACGTCGCCACTGTTATCGCAACGCTGTCATGAGTTTTGATACTGCCGGAGACCGCATTCTCGAACCCCTACGTGTGAACCCAATTACGAAAACTATTTTTGGAATCGCAAGCACAGTTGGCGACTTCAGCATTGTTTGGCATGTCACCGGATTGCTCTACGCCATCGGTTCAATGCAACGATTTCATCAAGCCATCGCACTCTCTGTTGCACTTGGTGCTGAGAGCATCATTGTCAACCAAGGCGTGAAGAGAATTTTTCGCCGTGAACGACCCACCGTGTCTGGCGATGATCGATTTGATGTGCGCACACCGAGCACTTCTAGTTTCCCCAGTGGTCACGCTTCATCTGCAACCTTTGCCGCAATGATCCTTGTCTCTATGACCGGCTTCCCTCTTGCAATTCTGTGGATTGCAATGGCCAGCGTTGTTGCACTGAGCCGTGTCGTGGTCCGCATTCATCACCTCTCAGACATTGTTGGCGGCGTCATTACTGGCGCAGTTCTAGGGGCTATCGCAGTCCCAATCATTTCCTCAATTATTGGCTAGTAGGTTGGCTCTATGAGCGACAAGCGGATGAGCGATACAGAGTCACTGATGTGGCGGTTAGAAAAAGACCCCTACCTCGCATCAACCTTCGCAAACATCACCATTCTTGACCGGCCGCCAAATATGGATGCGTTGTATGCCCGCATGGAACGCACTTCAATTCTCTTCCCGCGCCTACGCCGACGCGTTCTTCCTGCACCAGGAAATCTTGGGAACCCAACTTGGGTCGATGACCCGTCGTTTGATATTCGCTATCACGTTCGCAACATTTCATTGCCAGAGCCTGGCGATATGCGCCAACTTCTTGACCTCACCACATTGCTCGTTGCTGATCCGTTCGACCGCTCACGTCCTCTGTGGCACTTCATCATTGTTGACGGGCTACGTGGTGGCCGTAGTGCTCTTGTTCAAAAACTTCATCACACCGTTACAGATGGTCAAGGCGGAGTGGAACTGTCAATGCAATATCTCGACTTGCAGCGCGACCCACCACCGTTACCTCCGATTGATCCTGAACTTGTTAATTCAGCCCACACCGCTACAGAACCAGACGCGACAGAAGCGCTTCGTGGCGCTATGACTGATTCGTTGCGGTTACCAATAGCCCTACTACGCCAAGTTCGAGATGTGTTGTCTGATCCATCACTGATTGGAAGCATTGGCACTTCTACTTCTACAACTGTGAAGAGTCTTATTGCGCAGCTAAACGAAGTCGATGCATCACGATCCCCGTTGTGGACATCACGCTCTTTGCGTCGTCGTCTCGAAACAACTCGAGTCTCGTATTACGACATGCGTGGTGCGGCAAAAGCACTTGGCGGAACATTGAATACTTCATTCATCACTGCCGTGTCACATGCGGCCGGGAAATACCATCGCGAATTAGGTGCACCAGTTGAATCATTGCGTGCATCAATGGCAATCAGTACCCGAAATGAGAGCAGTGGAAGCAATGCATTCACTCTTGCGCGAATGCTGGTACCTACTGCTGACATGCCAATCGAAGAACGGTTCTCTGCAATCAATGAGATTCTTATTGCCGCCCGAACTGGAGCCGAAGCCTCTGGACTAGAAGCACTAGCCACCATTTCTGCAGTAGTGCCGACATCCATCGTTACTCGCCTTGCACGTTCACAAGCCGAAACGGTTGATTTTGCAACTTCAAATGTGCGAAGTGCCGGAGTCCCCTTGTTTATGGCTGGCTCGCAACTCTTAGAGAACTACCCAGTCGGTCCTTTAGGCGGGGTCGCATTCAATGTGACATTGATGTCGTATTTGGGAAGCCTTGATTGCGGAATCAATATTGACGAGGCAGCCGTAGAAAGCCCGTCATTGTTGCGTGACTCATTGTCACAAGCATTTACAGAATTATCTGCGTTCGCACCTGCGCGCGAAAATTCATCTTCGGCCTCAAAGACTGAAGAGAGCGCTACTAAACGGCAGCGACGGTGGTGGCGACGCTCGCAGTGAGCAAGCCACGAAGGTCGAGCAACAAGTCGCCCACTTCAACAGCTGACACCAATTCACGGCGCAACATTTCAGCGAGTGCTTTGTCGATGACGGCAAGCGCCTCTGTTATCACTGTGTCGTGAGTATCGATCATGTGGTGCTCCTCTCGGTATCGAACGGATTGCCCGATTTCTCGGTTCCGCCCGATACACACATCGTACAGATGGCATGACCCAACAGGTGTGCACTTCGGCACCTCTGGTGCATTTCTCCCGTGACTCGTGCCATAAGGTCTTAATTATGAATTTTGAGGGCAAGACCACCGTAGTAACAGGCGCAGCAAATGGAATTGGTGCCGCCCTGGCCAGACGATTCCATGCAGCAGGCGCTCGTGTAGTAGTCGCTGACCGCGATGCGAAGAATCTTGAGATCATCGAAAAGGAACTCAACTCCATCCGTCCTGATAGCGCGTTTGCGGTTGTTGCCGATATCGGATCTGAAGCTGGCAACGTTTCACTGATCGAAGCCGCTCGCGCAAAGTTCGGCTTTATTGATTTGTTCTATGCAAATGCAGGTGTCGGAATGGGCACTGATCTTGAATCAACAGATGAAGTGACGTGGGAAACTGCGATGAACATCAACTTGCATTCACATAGGTGGGCTGCAAAACATCTCATGGGCGAATGGTTAGCTGCCGGCGAAGGATATTTCTGCAGCACTGCATCTGCAGCAGGCTTGTTGTCACAGATTGGCAGTGGCCCATACAGCGTTACAAAGCATGGCGCAGTTGCATTTGCTGAATGGCTCTCCATTACGTACGGCGACCGTGGAGTTCGTGTCACAACACTGTGCCCTCAAGGAGTCAACACAAACATGTTGAACCCGCCAGACGCAGTACCAGGTATCGGAAACACTGACGGTGGAAGCGCTGTCAAGGCTTCAGGGGTCGTGCTCGAGCCAGCAGAGGTTGCAGACATTGTCTATAACACCATCGTTGCCGAGAAGTTCTTGGTGATGCCTCACCCCGAGGTTCACACATACGAAAAACGCAAAGTGGACGACCGTGACCGTTGGCTTTCTGGCATGCGACGCTTGCAAGCGCGCGTTGCGGGCGGCTGATAATTCGGCAGCACTGTTGTTCTAAGGTACGGCTATGGCAGTACGACTAGACCCAGCAGACGAATACATGCATGAACTCGGCCCAGAGTCGAACTTCAACGAAAGCATGTACATAAATTGTTTCGACCCAGCTACACTAGTGGGCGGATGGTTCCGCATGGGCAACCGTGCGAACGAGGGCTATGCAGAGATGACCATCTGCATCTACTTGCCAAATGGTCGAGTCGGCTTCATGTTCAAGCGTCCAAACATTGACAACAACGACGCACTTGATGCTGGCGGTCTCACATGGACAATGGTCAAACCATTTGAAGAACTACGCATTGACTATGTCGGCAAAGTTGTTGTGCTTGACAACCCACATGACATGGCAGACCCAAAGAAAGCATTTGCCAATAACCCGTTTGCAGAGTGTGAAGCACACATCACGTTCACCGGTCAGGGCAAGCCAAGCATGTTCGGCGGCGAACCAGATGTGCCACATGAAGCCCCCGGTGAAGAATTTGCAAAAGGCCACTACGAACAACTGGTTACAGCAACAGGATCCATTCGTGTTGGTGACGAAGAATTCGCAATCAACGGTTTCGGATTGCGTGACCATTCGTGGGGACCACGATTCTGGCAAGCACCGTGGTACTACCGCTGGCTCACTGCAAACTTCGGAGAAAACCTTGGCTTTATGGCAAGCCGTGTTGCAAAGAAAGATGGGCCTGGTTCACGCGGCGGGTTCGTCTGGGACAACGGACAAATTCACTTGTGTGATGACGTTCAAATCTCAACTGTCACTGTTGGTGAAGACAACTACCACGACAAGGTGACGGGCGTTATTAAGTCATCAAAGTCAAACAAAGAGTGGAATTTTGAAGGCGAAGTTCAAAGCCTTATTCCCCTTCGCAATCGTCGCCAAGACCCAGATGGCAACTGGTTAATGACACGCATTAGTGAAGGCATGACCAAGTGGCGTATCACTTCCGGAGAACATGAAGGCGCAACAGGTTTCGGAATGTCTGAATATCTCGATCAAATTATCGACGACGCACCTGTGGGTATTGCCGAGTAGCAACTCGCTACCCTCAATCGTTGACACATTCGGTGGGTACTGTGCGGGTATGCGCATTCCCCGTTTAGTTCTAACACTTCTTCTTGTCGGCACCCCAGTTGCCGCTGTAGCTGCAACATCATCAGTCGCTTCGGCAGATCCGTTCACATATTCAAGTGTCGACATTGGCAACTCCGCGGTGTGTGCAGTGACTACCGATGGCACCGCCGTGTGTTGGGGAAGCAATCGCGACCAGTACCTCATTGCTACATCAAGAGAACTCAACATAACAACGCCCACAAAGGTGCCACTACCAAACAATGACCGCTTTGTCACTCTTGACGGCGGGGCAAACCGCACATGGTGTGGTCTCGCTGTTTCCGGAAAGGTGTACTGCTGGGGCGATCATCACATCGGAAGTTATTTCACAACCACTTCGCGCACGCCCGTTGCAGTTGAATTCCCTCACGAAATGACAATTACCGAAGTGCATAGTGGTTACAGCAATGGTTGCGCCATCAACACCGACGCCGAATTGTGGTGTTGGGGAGACATTCTAGAATCTGGAAGTGGACAAACAGAACCCATGCGCACACCAGTAAAGGTTGCGATACCAAACAATGAGCGAGTCATTGACTTTGACAATGGTGGTGCGTCATGTGCTGTTACTAATCTGGGAAACATCTATTGCTGGGGCCATTCAAATGGTGAAGGCCAACTAGGCATCGGATACGCCAACAACTTTGCCTATGCAGTGTCCGTTACGCCACTCAAAGTTCTTACGCCCGCTGATGTGCAGTTCGTTTCGATCACAACTGGCCTAGAACATTCATGTGCTCTGTCGACCGAAGGCAAGGGATATTGCTGGGGTGATAACTATCAAGGCCTCTTCGGAAACGACTCGTATGCAAACAGTTTGTTTCCAACGCCCATGATTGTGCCGAACGATGAAGAACTTACCCTCATCTCAACTGGCTGGTACCACACATGCGTCATCACAATCTCGGGTAAAACCTGGTGTTTTGGACGCGGAGATTTTGGAGAACTCGGTACAGGCACAACTCTTGGCGGCAAGACGTACAGAACTCCACTTGTCCCCTCTGGGACTCAATTCAAAACTCTTAGTGCAGCACTCGGCACCACATGCGCCATAGACCAATTCGACAGAGTCTGGTGTTGGGGTGGCCTGAATTGGGGAACAAATGGAAATGGAACACTCGAAGCGTCACTCCGTCCTGCAGCCATTTTGCCTGTAGGCACTCCGACAATCTCGCTTGATTCCGTCACAAATATTGATGCTGAAACAGCAACCGTACGTGGGACCGTCAACGCCAATGGTAATTCCACACGCATGACCGTTGAGTATTC
>CALPPK020000068.1 GCA_943325435.2 Bifidobacterium breve | reverse complement strand
ATCGGTAACAACACCAACTTCTTCAAGGCCAAGACCTTCAGTATTGGGAAGAGAACCGATAGCAAGAACAACATGAGTTGTTTCAGAAACGCGCCCATCGTCACAAACGACACGTACGCCAGTCTCTGTGCGCTCAACAGAAGTAGCGCGTGCACCTTTGAACAGACGCACGCCACGTGAAAGAAATGAATCTTCAAGAACTGCTGCGACTTCAGGGTCTTTGCTTGGCAGCACCTGTTGACGGCTAACTACAAGAGTTACTTTTGAACCGAACGATGCAAACATGTGCGCAAATTCCACTCCGGTTACGCCCGACCCAATGATTGTGACGCTGTCAGGGAAGCTGCGTGGTGGGTAACAGTCTCGAGTTGTGAGAATGCGGTCACCATCGGGCTTCACAAATTCAGGAATACGTGGACGCGAGCCCGTGGAAATAAGAATGTCGTCAGCTTCAAGAACATGAGTAGTTCCGTCAGCAGCATCAACATGCACAGTGTGCGCGCTTGCAAGACGAGCAGTACCAAGAATGACCGTGACGCCTTGGCTCTGCAGCAAGTTATGAACGTCATTTGAAAGATGATTCTTGATGCTTTCAATACGCGCAGTGAGCGCCTCTACATCAACTTCTGCTGTTCGGTTTTCTAGTCCCATGCCTGACAAATTGTCAGTAAAACTCATTGCGCCACCGGTAGCAATCATTGCCTTCGAAGGCACGCAGTCCAAAAGGTGCGCAGCGCCACCAAGTATCTCGCGCTCGATCAAGGTGACTGAAATGCCCCGGCGAGCAGCAGCAGATGCTGCTGAATGACCTGCAGGGCCTCCACCGATAATGACTAATTTTTTATCGACGTTCACGTTGGTCAGGTTATCGGTGCCGTCGTTGTGGTGCTGACTGGGATCGAGGTCGTGGAGGTAGTTGTTGACTCAACGGGCAATGTGCTTGTGGTCGTTATTGGCGAAGTAGTAGTTGTCGTGGTTCCAAATTGAGGAAGGGTTACCGCCTGTAAGGGAGCCTTATTGGGGCAATACCGCGATGGATACCCCAATTGGTCTCTGCGTTCCCCGACATATTCAAAATGCATGCCATCTGCTGGCCAGAAGTTCCCACCCCAGGCAAATCCCCACTTACGAAAGATTCGCACCACGGCACAATTCATCTGCGGGACACCGCCTTGTGGGTTCGTGTCTGTATTGATGTCGATTGCCATTCCCCATGCGTGCCGAGATGGCGCCCCGAAATTTCCAGCAAGCCTGTTGTACCGACCTACAAAGCAGCCGCCATATCGATTCGAATTTTGCGTATTAACAAATCGTGACAGCCCAGACTTTTTGATTTCAGTGAGAGCACCTTGAATTGCATCAACAACAATTCGATGACAGTTGTTGCCCAGTTTGATATCTGTGTATCGCATCTTCCATGCGATGTTGCGAGATGTCCACGAACCTGCAACGAGTATGGAACTTCCCACTGTTGGTCGATACGAGAATTCACCTAAGAGCTTTTTTGCAGTTGCAGTGCCCAAAGTGCCATCTGGGCTTTTTCTATCCCACGAAGTCCGTAATCGATACTCAGCTCCAATCGTGATGCCTTTTTTCTTCAGCCCCGAAAGCACGGAGGCCGGTGAGACGATGTCTGTTATTGCAATTTGCGAAACAGGCATTTCCCCCAATGACGCAGCCGCCGAACTTGACATGAACAAATCACCTGAGTTGACGAACTCATCGGCAACTATTGCGCCGATAGTGAACGGATGCATCCAAAATTTGTGATCACGCAATATCAACACATCACCTACTTGTGCTCCACGAACTTTGGCCGCGGTCTCGCCCATCAACACCTGACCACTAGCCACAATGTCTGCCATTGCGTCTCCACCAGTGGCTTGCACATACGTAGTTGAAGCAACCATGGTTGCCATGGGAATGCGCCACCCCTCACCAAGGCGAAAGACGTCCTTGCCTGCTCGAGTCTGGGCTGTCAGCGAAATAGTCGGAAACTTCACCGAATGCGGCGTTGCACCCCCCGCGCTAACACCAGCACTGATCTTTTTTACCTCTAGTGGTGTCAAGTTCGATGCTGTTGATACTGACATCGTGGGTTGAAGCCGCTCGACTGGAAACTCGCTCGACCCGACTGCGGATGCACGGGAACTGATGATTGATAGCACCAGGGCTGTCATCACAAGTGAGGTCCTCCATCGCACCCTTTTGACCGTAGTTGATGAATGGCTTCCCTGTTCAGTAGGCGGGCGAACTACCGTAGAGAGTCTGTGAGCGATGAATCTGTAGAACTAGGAACCAATGGCCTCGAGCAAGAAAAGGCTCGCCGTCTTGGCTCGCTTGATGCACTTCGGGCGCAGGGCACTAACCCGTACCCATACCGGTTTGATCGCAGCCACACTCTTGGTGAAATTCGTAATGAATTCGGCGCCCTTGAAGCTGGCTCTGAAACCGAGACCCATGTCACCGTTGCCGGCCGAATTCTTCTGAAGCGCGACCAAGGCAAACTCATCTTTGCCACACTGCAAGACCGCGAAACTTCGATCCAATTGTTCGTATCTAAGGCAATCGTTGGTGACGATGCATTCGATGCCATCAACAATCTGGATCTCGGAGACTGGGTAGGCGCAACAGGCATTGTTATGACAACCCGAAAGGGTGAGCTGTCAATCAAAGTTGATTCAGTTGTTCTCCTCTCAAAGGCAGTTCGTCCACTTCCGGACAAATGGCATGGGCTTACCGACACCGATACTCGTTACCGCCAGCGCTATGCAGATCTCATTGGTAATGAAGAATCACGTCGCATGTTTGCTGTTCGCCATGCGGTCATTGCAAGCTTTCGCCGCACTCTACATGAACGCGGATTCATCGAAGTAGAGACACCTGTTCTGCACGTTGAACCAGGCGGTGCTCATGCACGACCTTTCGTCACTCATCACAATGCACTCGACATGACCTTGTACCTACGCATTGCACTCGAGTTGCATCTCAAGCGGCTCATCGTCGGCGGCATGGAGCGAGTATTCGAAATTGGCCGCGTATTCCGAAACGAAGGCATCTCAACGCGCCACAACCCAGAATTCACGATGATGGAGCTGTACCAAGCATTCGCCGACTACACCGACATCATGGATCTCACGGAAGTTCTGTTCGTTAATGCAGCAAATGATGCGACTGGTTCTTCCACAGTTTTGATTGATGACATTCCTGTGGATCTTGCTAAGCCGTGGCGCAGAGTACGCATGATTGACCTTGTAAAAGAAGCGACAGGTGTTGAAGTGCACCCGTCACAACCGCGCGAGCTACTCGTTGCCCTTGCTGAAAAGCACGGCGTCAAAGTTCTGCCGCATTTTGGACCAGGAAAAATCATCGAAGAACTCTTTGAAGCAACCTGTGAAGCAGCACTTCGTGAACCAACGTTTGTTACTGGCCACCCGGTTGAAATCAGTCCGCTTGCTCGGGTAGATCGCAATGACCCACACCTCACAGAACGATTCGAATTGTTTGTTGGTGGACGCGAATTAGCAAATGCTTATTCAGAACTCAATGACCCTGTTGAACAACGTCTTCGCTTTGAAGATGAACAGAGGTCAAAAGAGGCCGGTAACGCTGAAGCCGGCTCTGTTGATGAAGACTTCTTACGAGCCATGGAATACGGAATGCCCCCAACCGGCGGCCTTGGTATTGGCATGGACCGCTTAGTCATGTTGATTGGCAACGCACAATCAATTCGTGACGTCATCTTGTTCCCTACTCTTCGCCTGGAGGCTTTCTAATGTCAGATCACGCATGGGGTGTTGGTATCGCAACACTTGATTCACACGGAGCAACACTTGACGTGCGCTTTCGCACCGTTGGCCTCGGGAAGTTTTCTCCTGCCGACGCACCATCACATCAACCAACTGTTGATACAGATCGTGATCGTGGTGTTGCATTTGAAGCAGTCACAGTTGAGATAGAAATCTCCGCTGCGCCAACTAGCGCTGCAGATGTGTACCTACGCCTGAACCTTTTGTCACAGCGCTTTGTCAAGCCACGCACAATCAACCTTGACGGCGCATTCGGATTACTGCAGAACGTTGCATGGACATCACGTGGACCAATTGCTGTTGAGGCCCTGGAATCAGTCGCGTGGAACCTCGCACAACGCGGCGAGCATCTTGTCGTACACGGCGTTGACAAATTCCCACGTATGACCGACTATGTGGTCCCCTCCGGTGTTCGCATTGCAGATGCAAGTCGCGTTCGCCTTGGCGCACACCTTGCCCCTGGCACCACTGTGATGCACGAAGGTTTCTGCAATTTCAATGCCGGAACTTTGGGCGCATCAATGGTGGAAGGTCGTATCTCTGCTGGCGTCATCGTTGGTGATGGATCAGACATTGGTGGTGGCGCATCAATCATGGGAACACTCTCTGGTGGCGGAAAAGAAATGGTCACTATTGGTGAACGTTGCCTTCTTGGCGCTAACGCAGGCATCGGAATCAGTCTCGGTGATGATTGCATCGTGGAAGCAGGCCTCTATGTCACTGCTGGCACCGTAGTCATCGACCCTTCAGGTTCAAAAGTGAAAGCCAAACTTCTCTCTGGTCAGTCGAACTTGTTGTTCCGCCGAAACTCATTAACTGGCGCAGTCGAAGTCATCGCTCGCTCTGGTTCATGGGGCGGCCTCAACGCTGACCTTCACAAGAACTAATGACACCAGAGGAACTAGAAACTCTCATTTCGGCGCGTCGCAGCAATTTGTTAATTGATGCATCTAGAGAAGTTGACTCTGCACTAGTTGACCGCATTGTGAATTCGGCTCAATGGGCGCCAAACCATAAACGTACGTGGCCACTACGAATTGCCGTCATCACCGGTGATTCCAGGAAAACCCTAGGCAATGCAATAGCTGATGCAATGGCAGTTCATGGCGACGACGAAATGAAAGTCACAAAAACACGCGGCAAGTTCATGCGCTCACCAGTGATCATTGTGGTTGCTGCTAGCGAGGGCACGACTCCGAATGAAACTGAAGAGAACAAGTATGCAGTTGCTGCCGGTGTTCAAAACATGTTGTTGATGTCCGAATCATTCGGGCTTGCAGCATTGTGGGGATCACCTGCAAAAGGTGCGAATGGTGCAATCACAACTTTGTGTTCTATGGAGTCCACAGATCATGTGATGGGCATTATCTACCTTGGCTGGCCAACACAATCAGTCGCAGCCCCACTTCGGCCAAACGTCAACATCACTCGCCTCACGTAAGAGAACTGGTGCTGCCGAAGTCAGAACTTTTTGATGAGGTTTGCAAACCATTCGTCGGGATTATCAATACGGCCACGTAGATAATCCCAAGTGCGCATGACTCCGTCTCGACCACGTTGTGGGTGGGAAGCAATATGGTCAGCAACTGCACGTGAGCGATTCAATACTTCACTGTCGGCAACAACCTCAGAGACAAGTCCAAGCTTCACCATGTCGGCGCCCACAATGCGATCCCCAACTAAAACAACACGGTCTGCAACTGCTTGCGAATGTTTCAGATACAACCAGGCTTGACACATTGGCGCTGCAACACCCATTGCAATTTCACCCACTTGCAAGAAAGAAGATTCGCCAGCTACAACAACGTTTGCGGCCAGCGCTAGAGCCGCTCCGGCATTGATGGCGTAACGCTCGAGAGCCACGACCACGGGCACGCGGCACTTGTACATGGCAGCGTGCACTTCTACCCACGCAGTCAGCGGTTCATTCTTCAGGTCTGCCCCTGCGACCTTGAGATCTATGCCGCTACAAAAAGCCCCACCTGAGCCTGACAACAAAATGCAACCGACATCCGATGGAACGTTGAGAAAAGCATCGCGCAATTCAGTAGCCAGTTGTTGCGTGATTGCATTCTTTCGGTCTGGTCGATTCAGAACAATGTCAAGTCTGTTTCCAACTCGCTCAACAATGACATTCTGTTCGCTCATGGCGAGTACTACCGGCCTGGCTTATAAGTGCCGTACACGTCACGAAGAGCATCGCTGACTTCACCGAGAGTTGCGTGAGCGCGCAATGCTTCTTTCATCGGAATCAGGATGTTGTCGGTGCCTCGGGCAGCGGCACGAACGTCTTCAAGAAGTGCTGCAACCTTTGCGTGGTCGCGATTTTCCTTGAACTTCTTCAGACGTGCCAATTGGCCGACAGCAAGACTTGGGTCGATTGGGAACACATTTGGCTCCCCTTCGCCTTCTACTGTGAACTTGTTAACGCCAACAATGACGCGCTCATCATCATCAATTGACTTCGTGTACTCATACGCACTCTGCTCAATTTCGTCCATTTGGAAGCCAGCTTCGATGGCATCAACAGCGCCACCCATTGCATCAATACGTTCAATGTATTCCCACGCAAGACGTTCCACTTCATCCGTCAATGATTCAACAAAATATGACCCTGCAAGCGGGTCTGGAGTATCAGCTATTCCACTTTCATACCCAATGACTTGTTGGGTGCGTAATGCGATGCGAGCTGCTGCTTCGGTGGGAAGACCAAGAGCTTCGTCGTAACCATTCGTATGTAAACTTTGCGTACCGCCCATCACTGCTGCCATTGATTGCAGAGCAACACGCACCACGTTGTTCAGTGGCTGCTGAGCTGTCAGTGTGCTGCCACCAGTTTGAGTGTGGAAGCGAAGAAGCTTGCTTGATTCTTTCTT
>CALPPK020000067.1 GCA_943325435.2 Bifidobacterium breve | reverse complement strand
TCTCTTGTTGTGAACGACCTTGATGCCGAGTTGACATATGCATACGTGATGAACCGTATGGGCCAGGGCACTACTGGTGATATGCGTGCGGCTATACCGCTGATGGCAATGTTTGGCGCTATTGCGTAATTAGTCCTGCGTAATGCGCAGGGTCATGATTTCAAACGGTTGCAGTTCTATTGCAACTGTTCCTTCAGTCGAAACGTTCAGCTGTATTCCTGCGTCTTCAAGTGCGTTGCACGATTGTGCGGCAGTCATTCCGTCGATAGTTAGAACTCCATTTGTTCGACCACCACGTGTTTCCCAAATGCGAACAATGATGTCATCGCTTCCGTCATCTGCTGGTTTTACAGCGCTAATCAATGCACCAGGAACATCAAGTGAAATCACAGAGGTGGGGACACGAGGTACTCCGTCAAGAATGCGAACTGGGTGAGCCATCAGTGCTGCCATGTTTTCAATTCCGTTCGCAATGGGGTCACCATCTAAAAGAGAAACTGACCATTGCAAATGCTGATGCCCAAGATCGGCTTCGGGGTCTGGAAACTTCGGAGAACGCAGCACTGTGAGCTGTAATTCATCACCGCGAATGTCGTAGCCGCGCGGGCCGTCGGCAAGAATGGCTGCACCGAAAGATGGTTCACTCACTGCGACATACCGATGTGCGCACACTTCGAATCGAGCAACATCCCAACTGGTGTTTGCATGGCGTGCCCGAGTGACATGTCCGAATTGAGTACCGCATACAGCGTGAAGTGCGCGAAGGTCTGTGGGAAGAACCCACTGCAAGCGCCGTTCTTGCTCGTGCCAATCTGCATCAACGGAAATATCAAGTTGCGAGGAGCCGGCTCGCAATGAAAAACGAACAGTAAAGCGAGATGCGTCTGTAGCAAACCCACACTCAATGGTGGTGCGCAGGGGAGTTGATTCAACAATCACTGGTGGCGCTGTTGCAAGTAACTGTATTGAAGGCGCATTGGCGTCGGTCGCGTCAATATCCCACGCGTCATATTCAGCAGGAGTGTCTTGTCGCAGTACGAACATGGCCTGAGAGGTTGACGGAATCAAGTCTCGGTGACCGTTTGAAAAGTGTGTGATTGCTCCGTCTGCACTAAATGTCACCGTGATAATGCCATTTGACGCTGTGAGCGAATCATCACTTGTTGAAACCGAGACGGGCGTTACATCAGCTGGAAGTGTTGCAGTAGGCAACGCTGCGCCGAACGATTCTGCTTCGGCCCACATTGGTGTGGCGTCAATATCAACAACTGCTTGAAGGGCCACTGGCGCCGGATTCAGAATATGAGTGTCGCCACTTGCAACAGGGATGACACGCACCAGCAACGCCTCGATGTTTGAAGCGACCTCAGCATGAATTGCTTCAGCATCATCGTGTACCCATGCAATGGAAGAACCCGGAATGATGTCGTGAAACTGCTGTGTCAGAACGTGCTGCCACAATTCATCAAGCGCAGGTGGGCGAACGCGGGCAAGCGCCGACCACAGTTCGAGTTCATGAAGTAATCGTTCGCTTGATCTGTTGCCTTGTTTAGTACCTACTTGCGTTGAATATGTGCCGCGATGTTTTTCGAAATACATTTCGCCAACCCAGCGAGGGGCAGTAGCGCCGTATTCCTTCTGAGACTTCTCAAAGAAGCCGGCGACGGTGCCAAAGGTTACGCGCGGGACGTTTTCGAGATCAGAAGCTAAGCGGCCACGATCGATCATCGTCTGTGTTGGTCCGCCACCGCCATCACCATGTCCGTATAGGACCAGTGAATGAGAAGAGCCTGCATGATCTTTGTAATTTCTTTCCGCAAATCGTAATTGCGACGGCGTCATGATGGCGTTGTACGTGTCGACGGGGCTGAAGTGAGTGAATACTTGTGTGCCGTCAATTCCTTCCCACCAGAAGGTGTTGTGAGGAAATTTGTTTGTTTCATTCCAACTGAGCTTTTGGGTAAAGAACCAATTGCATTCACCATGCGAAACAATTTGGGGCAGTGAGCCTGGGTATCCGAAGTCGTCTGGCAGGAATGCACCACTACAGGTAACACCAAACCATTCGCGGAATGCACGCTGGCCTTGTGCAAGTTGGCGAAGCAAACTCTCGCCTGATGGCAAGTTGAGGTCAGTCTCCACCCACATTCCACCGATTACTTCCCAGCGGCCTTCTTTAACTAGTTCTTTCACACGAGCAAAGATGTCTGGTGCGTCTTCTGCCACCCATGCGTAATGCTGTGCCTGGCTATGGCAATACACAGCGTCCGGATTTTTGGTTAACAAGTCGACAGCATTGGCGAATGTGCGTACTGCCTTACGACGAGTTTCGCGAATAGGCCACAGCCATGCCGTATCAAGATGAGCATGACCTGTTGCGGTAATTGCATGTGCTGATGGTCCGTTGCCAACTTCCAACACTGCATCAAGTGTGCGACGCGCCGCTTTTGCAGTGCCTGCAACATCATTGACGTCAAGCGCAAGGTCGCACTGTTCAAGAGCGGCAAATGCGCGAGCTCGCTGTGGGGCGTTATCAGGAAGATCAATCGTCAGGTCAATCACTGCGTGTAATGCAATTGCTAAATCATTAATTGCAGAGTTGTATGCAACTAGTTGTGCCGCACGCAATGTGTACACCGAATGTGTTGGTGCTGTTGCAGGGTCTCCGAAAGTTGTGGGGCCGTAGCCGTACTCGTGTCCTGCAATGATTGGTGTTGCGGCGGCTTCAACCCAGATGTCAATTTCAGCTCCAGCATCATGCGCGCCGAGATGGACAAGTCGACGGTCTGGTTGAATTGCATGAACGATTTGCCCATTCATGTACGCGAGAGCTTCAGTTTGGAAGCCGTCGCCACGTCCGTTGAAACCAATATCCACGTAAGCCGCGATATTCACGTTTGCTAAATGTTCTGGAACGACTGCTGTGAGATGAAACCAACGTGTATGCCACGCCTGGCCCCATTTAGAACCGATGGAGAATGGCGTGGCAGGCGATGCAACTGCCGCGTCATACCCGGGGGATTCGAACCACTCTTGCGTTGCAGTAACAGAGAAGTTGATTGCCCCACTCGTGACGAATGGGGTGATGCGTTGGTCGAGCAAACGATGTGCTCGTTGCATAGCTGGTGCAGTGACGCGATGCGCCATGTGGCGACCTCATTTCGGTGAGGTCTTTAGATTATGCGCTCCAGCTTCATGGAGAAAGCGCCGTGGTATTCCCACATCAAGAATTCACCGTCTCGCCAGCGCTTGACCTCTATGCCAGGCATTCCTTGTGGGCGCAGCACCAGCACACCATCTTCGTAACTTGCAGACACCACCATTGGTGTTTTGAGGTCCATCTCCAAAACATCGTGACAGCCATTTTCGAAAGT
Organism: Bifidobacterium breve; assembly: GCA_943325435.2. The sequence continues at coordinate 3,362 of CALPPK020000067.1, read as the reverse complement.
GCCATCGACATGGGCAAAGTCATGAATGACATGACCTGCAGTGATAACAACGCGATCGCTTACTTGTTCAATGCGCTCAATGTGCTTCCACATGGGCATGTTCTCTGGTGCACGTTCGCCATTCATGGTGACTTCTAGTGCACGCCATGTGCCGCGTAGGTCTGGGGCTCCGGCTACAAGTGGTTCTGAAGCTGCAGTCAAAAATGGGCCTGGCATTTCGCCGTGCCAACCACCCGTAGGGGTATTGACGCGTGGGATGTCGAGAATCGATGTCATGTAATAACAGTAGGCGGCTGACCGCCTGCAATCTCATGCCATGAGGAACACGGTTTATTCGTTGATGGCTTTATAGAGAATTGAGCCAATTACAGCGCCGATAATGGGGAAGACGAAGAACACCCACAACTGAGCCACTGCATCGCCGCCAGCGAAGATGGCAACTCCGAACGACCTGGCAGGGTTAACTGACGTGTTGTCGATTGGGATGCTGATCATGTGGATCAAAGCAAGTGTCATGCCGGCGGTTAGTCCACCGAAGCCGTGGGAGAACTTTGGACTCGTTGTTGCCAGTACGACATACACAAGTACTGCAGTAAGAATTATTTCCACCAACATCATTGACATGTAGTTGTATCCGTTTGGTGATAACGCGTCGTATCCGTTGACGGCAAAGTTGGCGGTTGACGCGGAGAACCCTGTTTTTATCCCGGATGCAATTCCCAGAATTGCTGCACCACCAAGTGCTGCGCCAATCAATTGACTAACGATGTAATAGGGAATGAGTGCTTTATCGATCTTCTTGCTAATTCCAAGACCGATGGTGACGGCTGGGTTGATGTGACACCCAGACACGGGGCCAATTGAATAAGCAGCGACCAATAACGAAAGTCCGAATGCCAAAGACACCATCAAAACTTTGCCGTCGAATGCTGGAACAAGAATGGCGGTACCAGGTCCGCCCATCATGAGAAGAAAAGTGCCGAAAGCTTCGGCACCCATAATGCGTGAATGTTTCATAAGGAGCCCCCTAGAAAGGTGAGTCTCCGCCCACCCATGTTCTAATGAATCAATTGGGCTCGGTGGTGGATGGGGCGAGTTACCAGACAGGGTCGACGACGTGAACCTTGCCGAGCCGCAATTCCAAAGCATCGCCAGCGTTGAGTAGCAAGTCTTCGCGCCACGAGTGAGAGACGATTTGGACGCCCTGTGGCGCACCCTCGTGGCTCCCAATAGGAAAGGCGAGCGACGGTATTGCAAGCGACGCCAAATTAACGGTGTACCGGAGGTGATCCCACAGTGGGGCCATTACAGCAGACCCTTCGGTGTCTTCGTTCATGCGCATGAATGGTTTTGTCAAAACTGGCATCACGATTAATGGGTATGTTTCAAAAAACTGGTTCCATGCGCGAAACATCATGTCTCTGTCTGCAAGTGCTTTCATCAGTACTTGCGGAGTTGGTTCGGGAAGCATTGGCAACATTCCTTCAATTGCCTTAGTCAGACCTGAGTCATTGATGCTTGGCAATGTGGGAACAAGCCCCAGCAACACATCCATAGCTCCTAAACGAAGCCACATTGAGAAAAGTGTTTCCAGCATGGGGGGAGAAATTTCTTCCACTTCATAACCGGCATCTTCAAGCAAGCGACCAGCTGTTCGCACTGCTGTCTTTGTTGCATCATCCATCGGGTGGCCATCTTCAGTAATCAGTGCAACTCGTATTGGAGATTTCGGTGCAGGGAAGTCGTTCTGCATTGGTACCCAGAACGGGTCGTTCCAGTTCGGATATTGCATTGCTGAATATGCAAGACGAAGGTCAGTCATTGTGCGAGCAAGTGGACCTTGCGTTGACATCATCATTGCGGATAATCCACGTGGGTTCGGGTTAGTGCCACCTGATGGCATGCGACCCATTGTTGGGCGTAACCCGATGATGCCATTGCAAAATGCTGGCCACCGAACAGAACCGGCAACATCATTTCCTTGAGCAACCGCGCACATTCCAGAAGCAACTGCAGAACCGGCGCCGCCACTTGAACCGCCAGGTGTCAAATGTATGCCGTAAGGGTTGTGGGTTTCGCCGTGTAAATCATTTCCGGTATGTGCCCGCAGTGCGAACGAAGGGGAGTTGGTGCGCCCCAACATGACGGCACCATCGGCAAGCAATCCTTCAATGCATTTGTGTGTCACTGAAGACATGTTGTCTTTGAGCATTGCGATGCCGTTGTCCATTGCGAATGGCACGTGGTCGGTGTTGATTTTGGTTGTCATGGCCACACCGGCAAGTGGTCCAGTTACGGATTCATTGTCGACAGTTGCTGCTTGCGCACGAGCATGTTCGTCAGCCCGCACCACGATTGCATTGAGTTTTCCGTTTACGGCATCTATACGAGAGATGTGAGATTCAGTAACTTCTACAGCACTAACAGTTCGTTCGCGAACAAGACGAGCAGTTTCAGTTGCTTCTAGTTGCCAAAGTTCTGTTGTCATGTCCCCCCGGAATTTCTATGGTTCGACGATTGCGAACCCAGTAGTGACGGTGTCGAGTTTGCCGAAAATCTCTAGCAATGCTGATGCATCACCATCAATTGAGATGGTGCCGGCTGTGATCTGGTCAACGAAAGTTGTTACCTGAGTGACTACATCGAGCATGGTGAGGCGAGTCAACGTAACTGTTGCAGCAGCAGATTTTTCATGACGGCCAGGAGTTGCGTACAACGTGCGGTTTGATATTCCAAGAATCCACTTCTCATCAATGTCTGTGAAGTGCCAGTTCACACAAAGAGAGACTCCGCCGAGTTCCTCTGATTTCACTCGTACGGACAGTGTGTCAAAGAGTTGTTCGATTGTCATTGCGAGCAACAAGCCCTTATTGCGAACAGGCATTGGCGTTGGCTTTGGCGGCCCTTGGCGAAGCTCTTGTGCACCCATCAGATACGCATTGCGGAACGTAGAAGATTCGGCTTGGTAACCGAGTTGTTCCATTGCATCTGCTTGCAAGTTACGTGCAGCCGTATTGGTAGGGTCCGCAAAGATCAAATGATTTAGCAACTCTGTCACCCAGCGATAATCACCGTCATTGAAAGCCTTCTGAGCTTTTGCAACCAATGCATCAGCTCCACCAGCAAGGTCTACGTATCGTTTGCCCACCTCGGTAGGTGGCAATTTGTTGAGGTTTGAAGGGTTTCCGTCATACCAACTGAGATAACGCTGGTACACCGCTTTTGAGTTGTGCACCAAGTCTCCGTAATAACCACTGGTGTGGTCATTTGCTTTGAATTCATTCGGCAACTCAAGTGTCGCTGCAATTTCTAATGGCGTGAACCCCTGGTTCGCCAAGCGCATAGTTTGGTCATGAATCCAT
>CALPPK020000066.1 GCA_943325435.2 Bifidobacterium breve | reverse complement strand
ATCTTTGGTGATCCGACCTACCACCGCGAGCTTCTTGCTACACGCATCGGTATCTGATCATTAACTGATAAAAACTTCAAAGAACCCGGGCCTCGTGCCCGGGCTCTTTCATTTCTCGTAGGCTGTTGACATGTCAGTAGCCACTGTTTTGTTTGCCGTTGTTTCGGCACTCGCGGTATTTGTCATCGCAGCAGTTGTTGTGGGGCGCGAAGCGCAACGTTTAGACATGGTGGCACCGCGCGTTATCTACGACATTGATCAGGCTGCCGAATATGTGGCTCGTGCGTTACCAAGTAATACTCAGGCTCGACTCACCATGGACGAAGTTCGTCAGCTGTTGTTGGCTCACCTTTCATGGATGAACGACAAAGGTTTAACGCCACTCGATGTCACAGATCGTGTGCAAAACATTTCTATTCCGGTTGTTGTCGATGAAGACACATTGGCGGCGTACCTGTTGAAGGAAGCGTCGCGGCGCGGTGTTGAAATTCTCGATGATGTCGACGTGGTGCACGTGGCAGATGCTCACATGGGCTATTTCGCAGCAATTGGTGCCGTTGGCCCAAAGGCTGATCAGATCTAGATCGTCCCCATCGGTTCGGCCAGCAGTTACTAAGGCCTGTAACCTGCCTATCTATGGAGATTGCCGAGAGCACTAGGTCTCGCATCCTTAATGCGGCCATTGAAATGATGGAAGCTGGTGGAGAATCGTCAGTGCGTCTCAGTGCAATCGCCGAAGCGTTGGGCATTAAAGAACCGTCGATCTATCACCACTTTTCAAACAGAACTGAACTTGTGAACGCTGCATATGTCGAGTGGTATTGGCAATGTCTCAAAACCGATATTCCTGTTGAAGCAATGATGGTGTTGGTTGATTCAAAAGAGGATTACGTGAGGGCGCTTCGCAAATCCATGGAATGGAGCTACCAGCCTCAGCGTCATCATGCTCGCGCTATTCGCTTAAGCGTCTTGGGTGCCGCACAACGGAATCCGGAATTGGCTGCAGCCATAAATGACCTCAATAGAAAGTTCCTTGCCACAGTTGCTGATTCAGTATTAGTCGCTCAACAAAAGGGTTGGTTACGCAAGGATTTAGACCCCTTGGCGACTGCCTATTGGTTGCATGGTCAAATCATTGGGCGCACCGTTGCCGAGATGGACCTTGGGCAAGTAGACCTTGCGCAATGGGACAAGGTTTCCTTTGAAGCCGTTCTCGGGTTAATCCTGGCACCCGAAAAGTAACTGACTAGCTCGCCGTTCCTTCTCGCAGGAGGTCTGAGTACTACCGTTATGTCTATGGAAAGACCAGTCAAGTTTGAGCACACACGATTCCTCGGAGACAAGCGCACTCAGTTGGTGTACGACCTTGATGAGTGGACCGAGCAAGAAATCGTCGACACAATCGTTGCTGAAGGCGTTGGACTGTGCTTCGGACCAGACACATTGGCTGAAGCGCGCAACCGCGGTTACACACTCGCAACTGCTGGCGCCACACGTCGCCTACGCAAGCCTCGCGCGTAAGTTCGTTTCAGATGTCAGATGCGACCAACGGAACTTTCCAGTCTGGGTCGTTAGTACTTAATCGTTACTTGGCTACGCCGACTGGTTACGCATCGTCGCTGCCGGGTGTCATCTTGTGTCACGGTTTTCCGAGTGGGTCAGTTGATGCTCGACAATCTGGGTTCTCGTTTTCACAACTGATGGATCGTGTGGCAAATGACTTGGGATGGGCTGCACTTACATTTACATTTCGTGGATGTGGCAACAGTGAAGGTGATTTTTCAATGCAGGGATGGGTTGATGACTTGCGTGCTGCCATTGATCATTTAGAAGATGAAGTGTCGCCAGATGGTGTGTGGCTCGTAGGTACAAATACTGGTGGCGCACTTGCATTGTGTGTTGCAGCTGACGACCCGCGAGTGCGCGGATGTGCATTGCTCAGTGCTCGTGCCGACTTTGATGACTGGGCTGGCCAACCTCGACGTTTTTTTGAACATGCTCGCGAAATCGGTGCTATTCGTACGCCAGGGTTTCCTGCATCCTTTGATGAATGGAGCCGGGAACTACGCCGGTTCCGCCCCGTTGACGCGGCAAAGCGTTTCGCGCCACGACCATTGTTGGTAATGCATGGTGATGGTGATGAAAGTGTGCCTGTTGCAGACTCGCGCGTATTGGCGGCTGCTCATGGCAGCGCAGAGTTACGAGTGATTGAAGGGGCAGGTCATCGACTTCGTCATGACCCGCGGGCTATCGCGGTGTTGCTCGGTTGGCTGGACCGCCAACGCACCTTGTCAGCGTGATTTACGAATCGTGCCCGTGAGGGTGCGATGTATGCCATGCATACGCCGAAGAAATGATGTCATCAAGACTGCGTGTTGGTGACCAGCCGAATGTCTCGTTGATGCGACGCGGGTCTGCATAACACTCTGACGGGTCACCAGCGCGACGGCCAGCAATTTCGTATGGCACTTTTTTGCCGGTGACGCGTTCCGTAGTGGCGATGATGTCCATCACGCTTGTGCCGTGGCCGGTACCAACATTGCATGTGATGCTGTCACCGCCTTTTGCCAGATAATCAAGAGCAGCGACATGTGCGCGAGCAAGGTCTTCAACATGAATGTAATCACGCACTCCGGTGCCATCTGGAGTGGGGAAGTCGTTACCAAACACTGTGAGCGCAGGTGCGAAACCAAGAACAGCCTTCATGACATGCGGAATGAGGTTCTGTGAAAAGCGCCAGTCTTCGCCGAGGGTTGAATCTTCTGAAGCACCAGCTGCGTTGAAGTAGCGCAAGCACACATTGCGCATGTCTGTTGTTTGCGAATACCAACCGAGGGTCTTTTCAATCATCAGCTTTGTTTCGGCATAGACACTTTCGCAGCTGAGAACATCAGTCTCGCGAACTGGGACTGATTGTGGGGTTCCGTACACAGCTGCAGTAGAAGAAAAGACAACGCGCGAGACACCTGCTTGGTGCAATGCCTCGAAAAGTTTTTGAGAACCTGTGACGTTGTTGTTGAAGTACTTGCCAGGGTTAGACATTGATTCGCCGACTGCTTTGTACGCGGCAAAGTGGACCACTTCATCAACGCCGTGTTCAGCGACAACTCGAGCAACGAGATCAGAATCTGCAATGTCACCCTGTACGAATGGGGCATCGCCAACAGCTTTACGGTGACCATTTTCAAGAGTGTCGAGCACAACGACGCCACGACCAGAGGCACGAATGAGTCGTGTGGTGATGGATCCGATGTATCCGGCACCGCCGGTGATGAGCACGGTCATTGCAGTGAGGTTACTTCAGGGGCCGTGATTGCTTGTCGCGATCAGCAGCTTTCTCGGCCTTTTTCCATGCCCGCACTGTCAATAGAGTTTCTGGTGACGTGATGTCAGCAACGGTTCGTGGGTTTGAATCACTAAACACTCCTGCAGCTTTTTTCCAGTTGGTCGGCTTGAAGTCGAAACGTTTTCCGAGAAGCGCAACAAAAATCTGTGCCTTCTCGGCGCCAAAGCCAGGCAACTCACGAAGGCGTTCAAATAACACATGACCATCTTCAACATCGCTCCACATGTTTTCGCCTTTGCCTTTGTACTTTTCGGCAAGCACTGCGCACATTCCCTGAATACGTTGTGCCATGGCTTTGGGAAAACGATGTATCGCAGGCTTTGTCAAACAGATTGCAAGAAATTCTGTTGGGTCCATTGCTGCAATTTTCTTGGCGTCAAGATGGCCGAGTCGTTGTTTCAATGTCCATGGCCCGTTGAAGGCCCATTCCATGGGCACTTGTTGGTCGAGCAGCATGCCAATAAGTAATGCGGTGCCATTGGCGTTGAGAAACGCATCAGAATCTGGATTTCCGGTGATGTACAAGGTGCCCACGGGCTTGTTCCTTTGAATTAGTCGCGAGTAAGAGAATGTACTGCGTCTGGGTTGATATTGAGGTCAATGATGGCTTGAGCGACTATTTCTTTAGTCACGCCGTGTGATCCGATAAGGCTGAAGAGAACAGCAATCACGATATGTGGGGCGTTCGTTTCAAAGTATTCACGCAGTGCTTCGCGCGTATCGCTGCGACCCATACCGTCTGTGCCGAGAGATAAGAACCTGCGACTTGGTACGAATGTAGCTACTTGCTCAGACACGATGCGCAAGAAATCTGTGACTGCAACAACGGGTGCAGTTGTGGCGCCAAGCATTGTGTCGACATGCGAGCGTCGCTTCTTTTCTGTTGGGTGAAGACGATTCCAGCGCTCAACTTCCATTGCATCATCACGTAACGACTTGTACGACGTGGCTGACCATAGGTCGACATCGATGGAATATTTGGTGCGAAGAATTGTGGCAGCTTCTGTTGCGGCTGTGAATGCAGACCCTGAGAACAAGATTGATGCTTGAGCAGTACCGGAAGCTGCTGGTGCCCATTGATACAAACCATTGATGATGTCTTGTGTTGAAACATGGTTCGGCTGTGCGGGCATTGGAATGTTTTCGTTGTACAGCGTGATGTAATAAAAGATGTCCGATGGATCTTCTCCGTACATCTTTGTAATTCCGTGCTGGACGATTGCAGCCACTTCAAATGCAAATGCAGGGTCATACGCCTGGCATGCAGGTATCGCGGTTGCTAACAACAGGCTGTGACCATCTTGATGCTGCAAACCTTCGCCCATGAGTGTTGTTCGACCAGCCGTTGCTCCCAAAAGGAAGCCTCGAGCGCGAGCATCTGCTGCTTGCCAAATGAGATCACCAACACGCTGGAAACCAAACATTGAATAGAACGTGTAGAACGGCACCATTGGCACGCCACGAGTTGAGTAACTAGTGGCAGCGGCAATCCAGCTGGACATTGCGCCGGCTTCAGTGATTCCTTCTTCCAGTATTTGGCCCTGGTCAGACTCTGCATACGACAACAACAAGTCGTGATCGACTGGTTCGTATTTTTGTCCCTGTGATGCATAGATCTTTAGTTCGCGGAACATTGAATCCATGCCAAAGGTACGCGCTTCATCTGGGATGATTGGCACAACGCGGCTACCAAATGAATCATCACGAGCAAGATTGCGCAATAAGCGAGTGAACGCCATTGTGGAGCTAACTGCTTGATCGCCAGAACCGAGTGTGAATTCTGTAAATACTTCTGCTGACGGAAGAGTGAGTGGTGTTTTGTTTCGAACAACTCGCTTTGGTAGCGAGCCGCCAAGAGTTCGCCTGCGTTCCATCATGTATTGGTATTCAACAGAGTCAACAGGTGGGCGATAGTACGGAAGTACATCACCTTCAAGAGCCGAGTCCGGAATCTCTTCTTGCAAATGCAATCGATCGCGCATGGCTCGCAATTGGTCTGTGTTCAGTTTCTTAATTTGATGCGTTGCGTTGCGGCCTTCAACTTGTGGCCCAAGAGTCCAACCCTTAATGGTCTTAGCCAAAATAACTGTGGGTTTGCCAGAACCAAGATTGTCGACAGCTGCTTGGTATGCAGCAAACAACTTGCGGTAGTCGTGACCACCACGAGGAAGATTCACCAATTCATCATCAGACAAGTGTGCAACCAACTGCAAAAGGCGAGGGTCGGATCCAAAGAAGTGCTCGCGAATGTATGCGCCGCCTTCAATGGAATAACGCTGAAATTCACCGTCGACAGTGGAGTTCATCTTGTTCAACAGCAATCCATCAACGTCGGCTGCTAGCAGTTCGTCCCACTTTGAACCCCACACAACCTTGATCACGTTCCAACCGGCACCGCGGAACACTGCTTCGAGTTCTTGAATGATCTTGCCGTTGCCACGCACGGGGCCATCAAGCCGTTGCAGATTGCAGTTCACGACAAAGACAAGGTTGTCTAGTTTTTCTCGTGCTGCAAGTGAAATGGAACCAAGAGTTTCTGGTTCATCTGTTTCGCCATCGCCAATGAACGCCCACACCCGACTTGCCGACGTGTCGTCGATGCCTCTGTTGTGTAAGTAGCGATTAAAGCGGGCGTGGTACAACGCTGTGAGTGGGCCAAGACCCATTGACACTGTGGGGAATTCCCAGAACTCTGGCATGAGGCGTGGGTGCGGATAACTAGACAGACCTTTTCCGTCTCGCCCAATCTCGCGGCGGAAATGATCAAGGTCATCTTCGTCAAGTCGGCGTTCAAGAAATGCGCGTGCATAAATTCCGGGGGCGGCATGACCTTGGAAGTACACATGGTCACCGGCAGCACCGTTGTCTTTGCCGTGAAAGAAATGGTTGAAACCAATTTCGTACAAGCTTGCAGAACTTGCAAACGTTGATAAGTGACCGCCGATGCCTTCTGCAGCATGATTAGCTCGCGTCACCATGACTGCTGCATTCCACCTGATGTATGCACGGATACGACGCTCTAAAGGTTCATCGCCAGGGAACCACGGTTCGTTGTCCGCAGTAATGCTGTTGACATATGGCGTTGACACAGTGGCGGGGAAGTTGACATCAGTCTGTTGCGCCCGTTCAAGAAGGCGAGATAGCAAATAACGAGCTCGTTCGACGCCATGACCATCGACAACAGAATCAAGAGAGTCGAGCCATTCCTGAGTCTCTCCCGGATCAGTGTCGGGGAGCTGATGCATTGAGCCGTCGAAGATCACGGTGTCATTCTCCCATGATTTTTCTCAAAAGCCTGTCGTTACCCCGTCCCATGGTGAACAATCGTTGTCATGGAATTATCCGACGACGTAATCGTGATTTATACAGATGGTGCGTGCTCGGGTAATCCT
>CALPPK020000065.1 GCA_943325435.2 Bifidobacterium breve | reverse complement strand
TTCGCTCGGATTCACCCCTCATCACCGCGAACTCGCCTTTGTCGGCGACGTGGCAGCAAAGTAAACAATGACAACTCTCTACGACCCCACTCGCGAAGAAATCGCAGCAATTCTTGAAGGCGAAGCGTCTTATCGCCTCGACCAACTGTGGTCTGGCATGTACACACACTTCAAGAAGCCATCTGATATTCAAACTCTGCCAGCAGCGTTGCGCGCCAAACTAGATGCACAGTTACCAGAAGGACTCATCGAGATTCGTCGTGAGACTTCAGAAAACGGTGACACCGTGAAGTTTTTGTGGCACCTTCTTGAAGGCAACCACCCCATCGAAACTGTTCTTATGTACTACGACGAACGCGCAACAGTATGCGTCAGTACTCAAGCTGGTTGTGCAATGGCGTGTGGGTTTTGCGCGACGGGCCAAGCAGGTTTTAACCGCCAACTGTCCCCTGGCGAAATCGTCGAGCAAGTTGTCCGGAGCGCTCGCGAAGCAGCGACCAAAAATCGCCGCATCGACAACATTGTGTTCATGGGCATGGGCGAACCCCTAGCCAACGAACCAAATGTATGGGCAGCTGTTGAGAGAATCCATGGCGACATCGGTATTTCTGCTCGTCATCTCACGATCTCAACTGTTGGCATTGTGCCGGGCATCAAGGCATTAACTCAACGCCCTTTGCCAGTGAACCTTGCTGTGTCACTGCATGCAGCTCGCGACCAACTGCGTACCGAACTAGTTCCGATCAATGAGCGCTATCCGCTCAAAATGTTGATGGAGACATGTCGCGAATACCTGTTCACAAAGGGTCGCCGCATCACATTTGAATGGGCACTTATTGACGCTGTTAACGACACAGATCGTGATGCGCGCGAATTAGCTGAATTGTGCTTACAACTCACTCCAGCAGCACACGTCAACCTGATTCCGCTGAACCCCACACCAGGTTGGCCAACGGTTGGAAGTTCGCCAGGACGAGTTGCAGCGTTTCAGCGACTATTGCGTGACCTTGGCGTCAACGCAACAACGCGACAAAACCGCGGCACTGAAATTGCGGCCGCATGTGGACAGCTTGCTGCTGGCCAACCAGTGACCTTGAACGCATCTCGCGGTCAGAGCAAGTAACGCGGATTCGCTACTCGCACTTTGTCTTCAACCACAGGGCGTAACCGATTCAGAACATCCACAAGATCTGAATCAAACTCACCACTACGAATCGCCGCCGCTAATTCTGCGTCGTCACCCATTCCGAACGACGACAGAACTTCTTGGTGTCTGGCTTCTTGATCTGGACCAAGTTCAAGTTCACGACGAACAATGTCAATCATGTTGATTGCTACTCGTGTGTGGAATTGCAAACGCCCATTTACACCGGGCAATAAGTCGCGCTCCATCCATTCATGAAGAGCTTCAAGAAGTTCTGTAGCAGTTGGACGGTCATGTGGGGCTGTCATTGCGTTCTTTCGGCGAGTAGTTCAATCAGGTCATATTCGTTTTCACACACACGGCGACCAATGGCGGCCAATTCGTGACTGCGCGCAATTCCCATCAGATGCGTTGCCGCTTGAGAGATACAGATGATCCCCCACTTCAACGTGCCGAGTATTTCCCACCAACGCACGACTTCAGGGTTTGGCCGAACCCCGGCAACAGAGGCATATGCATCAAATAGTTCGTCATATGTACCAAGGCCTGCTGCAGGAAATGCCCCTCCGAACCGCCACGCACGTACACACAACCACCCAAGGTCTTCCATCGGATCTCCGATGTGAGCAAGTTCCCAGTCGAGAATCGCCTCTAAACCGGTTTCATTCACCATGATGTTGCCGAGTCGATAATCCCCGTGAACTAAACATGCCGAAGTTGACTCGGGCTTGTTTAGTTCTAACCAGCGAAACGTCGCTTCAAAGACCGGATGAGGCTCTCCAAGGTCTCGAAGAACTGTCTGGTATCTATTCATCTGATCATCGGCCACAAGACCTTGGATTGAAGCGGCATCAATTTGATGTAGATGCGCAGCCGCTACACCCAATTGTGTAGTCAGGACTTTTCTCGCTGTAGCAAATGTGTCATCTCTGAGAATCTTGCGAGCAATTGTTTCGCCTTCAACTGCACGCACGATCATGAAAGGAGAATTCAGTTCAGTTCTGTCTGCGCCGTCCACCACCAACTCAGCAACTGGAACGCCGGCGCGATGTGCCGCAGACAAAACCTTTGGCTCAACTTGAAAGCCACCAACTGTGCCTGCGCGCACCCGTTGCAGTACGTACCCCTCGCCATCGGCTGTGAAACGCCACGTCTCGCGCGAGGCTCCGCCCGATAAGCGTTGAAGATTTGTGATGCTGGCAGCGTTCAAGACGTGAGCCAACCCGTGCTCAAGTTCCTCGTGTGCAGAGACGACCATGTCTCTACTCTGCCATGCCCGATACCGTGTGTTCGTGCCCAACGAGTCCGATGTTTCGCCAGTTCTACAAACGAGCAATGTCAGCATCGTCAGGGAAGGTCGCTACATCCTCGATTCGGTATCTATTTCCGTGTCGCCTACCGACAGATGGGTAATTCTTGGCCCCAATGGTTGCGGAAAAACCACACTGCTTCGTGTTCTGTCGTTGTATCTCCATCCATCGTCCGGAGACATCTTCGTGCAAGGCCGTGCATTAGGAACATTCGACATTCGCCCGGTTCGACCTCGTATTGCATACATGTCAGCCTCGCTTGCGTCGGAGATTCGACCAGTTCTCACTGCCACTCAAGTCGTCATGTCTGCAAAGAACGGCGCACTAGAGACCTGGTGGCATTCATACTCCGAACAAGACACCCAACGAGCTGTGGAGTGTCTCGACCGACTCGGTGTTGCATGGTGCGCAGATCGAGAACTCGGTGCTTTGTCATCTGGCGAGCAGCAGCGCGTTCTTCTTGCGCGCGCATTGATGACAGACCCGATTGCCCTATTGCTCGACGAGCCCACTGCTCGACTTGACCTTGGTGGGCGTGAAAATCTCATCAGACTGCTTCAGACCTTTGCAACAGATAATCCGCAACTGCCCTCTGTAGTAGTAACTCATCATGTTGATGAGATTCCCATCAGCACCACGCACTGTGCGCTGATGAGGGAAGGAAAAATCATTTCATCTGGCCCACTACGTGAGACCTTGACGTCTGATTCACTATCTGAATGCTTTGGAACCTCACTGCTGCTCGAACAACGAGCAAATGGCCGGTTAACTGCTTACGCGCCCTGAACGACGCGAACTAATCCGGTCTTTCCTGCATCAACTTGAGCGGCAAGAACCCTGTCGAGAATGCCGGCGGTCCACAAATTCCCGCCATATGAAAGGTCAACCGTTACAACACAGCCAGCTTCAGCAGCCTGCAGTGCAACGGACATTTTCCACGGTGAATGTCGCCGTCCATCAATCTCATCACGTTCAAAAACAATCTGTTGTGGCGTGTTCACGGTTCGTTTCATACGCAATCGCTTTGACCGAGCAAACACTCCAACCTTTGCGCGAAGTTCAACATTCCACACTCCGTCACCTGCGGGCTCGACGTCATGCACCATTGGCATCCACTCGACGTAACGAGCAAGGTCTGCAACGTGCGGGTGCACTACGGCTGGCTCGACAGACACGATTACATCAGACGAATACTGCATCTGACTTATTCTTCCTCTTTGGGTTGTTGACCAAACGCTCGGCCTAGTAATCGCCCGAAAGTCGGTTGCTCGTCATTTGACTCAACTGTTTTCGCAAGTCGCGGTGACCATGGAATTGCCTGCGTTTCGTCGGGGTCAGGATTTCCTTCAAAAAGCGAAGGACGCTCGCGTTCTGTTTTTTTTGGAGAAACTCGTTTTGTACGAGTCACCGGAGGTGGCTGCGGATCATCGTTAACTCGAAACAATTTGGGAACAGCATCACGGCGGTCATCAATAGTCCATCCCCGCGGAACACTGAGCGCATTTGCGTGGCGCCGACACAGACGGCCAGCCAATTCACGTTCCGGAACTGCTCTGTTATCAACCCATACCAAAAGTTGTGCTTTGTCTATGCCGTATGACACTTCAGCGAGACCCGCGCATCCTGGTCTTTCACATAATTTACGCACTGTCCCAACGATAGTTCCTTATGCCCAGCATCATGACCATTGCCAAGGGAACCTGACGGTTGGTTTTCTGCACTTACCCTGGGACACCTGGCAATTGCTCGCCCGGCACTGGCCGCGCTGGCAAGACACACACAACACCCATGCCTTGTCGATCACTGAACTGACCCATCTCCAACGGACATGTACGGTCAATTGCAATTAACTGCTCCACAACTGCATCGTGAGGCAGTGTGCAAGCAACTTCAACTGCGGATAGCGAAGTGTCGATATTGACACATGAACCGGATGACAACAACTGATCAACAGGGCGAGGGGCGCTTGGTGATGTCATTGCATGGGCGACCAACACTAAGGCCGCACCAATGACGCAGGCAATAATCATTCCCCTCCACGGGAATCGAGCTGGGGAATACGTAGAGAATGTCTCAGCACTTCTGGCACCACTGCTGACAGACGAGTAGTTCGTGGTCAGAACAGACGAGTCATAAGCACGACGCAAATGAGGACTGGACAAAGTTTTCCACGCCAAATTGATCTCAGTTATTCGCTGTGATTCATCAATTGAGTTCACGTTGACATCTGGGTGAACAGCGCGTATACGCGCCCGATATGCGCGCCGAATTTCATCAATACTTGCTTCAGCAGAAACACCGAGAATTTGGTAGTGGGTTCGTTCAGTACCCATGACGTACATCAACAAGACCAATGAGGGTCTCATCATTTATGAAACGTTTGACATTCTCAGTTATGCGAGCAGACAATAACGGCACTGCCATCTCTGGAGTATTTCCAACATGTGGCGTAATGATGCAATTAGGAAGTGACCACAGCGGATGATTCTCGGGCAGAGGCTCAGGATCAGTTACGTCGAGAGCTGCTCCCCCGATGACGTTGTTCTGTAATGCCCACACCAAATCATCTGTCACGACATGACCGCCGCGCGCGACATTGATTATCCATGCGTGAGGTTCCATCACTTCAAGCTCCGGTTTGCCAATCAAACCGATTGTCTCTCGTGTCAGTGAAAGGGCCAAGAAGACAACATCAGCGCCTGCCAATGCATCAACAAGATTCTCTTGGCCCACCACAGTGTCAACGCCATCAATATCTTCAACCGTTCGGCGCACCACAGTGATACTGCAATTGAATGGTCTAAGAAGTCGAACCAAAGATTCAGTAATTCCTCCGCCGCCCACGATGGTGACTGCAGACCCTAATAAATTGCGACCGGCCGGCCCGGTCCATTGAGTGGCCCGCGAATAACTTGATATGTGCCTCATGCCGGCAAGAGCTAACGCAAGGGCATGTTCGGCAACTGGCTCTGCATAGACCCCTTTTCCGCATGTCCAAATACGACTGTCATCAAGAATCGGCACGAAGTTTTCGATTCCTGCAAAAGGAACTTGTACCCACTCAAGATGAGTATTTGAATCAAGAACTTCTCGCAGACCTGATGCGTTACGAGCCGCAGTCCACACAATTGCTGACGCATCAGCAGGTTCCACAATGTGACCGCCTCCGGCAATGACTGCGTCACGCACCCATTCAGGAGAGTCGTGTGGCTGAACAGCTATTGCGCGACTACTCGGAGGTTCCATACACGTATAACGCTACGTCAACTACCAGCAAGGGTGGCAGCGATTTCACTTGAAGAACTACCAGACCTACGCAAGACAACGGTGACGAACCACAATGCGCCAAGAGTGACACAGAACAGAATTACTGCCCCTACTCCCCAGAAAGGCTTAATGGTGCTACGGGTTGCGCCCAGCAGAGCCACAGGGAACGTTGTGGAACCAGCCTCACTAATCAACGTCGAGATGACAGCGTTGTCAAGACACAACGTAAACGACAAAAGACCACCAGCAATAAGAGCTGAAGAAATAAGCGGCAAGGTGATTTGTCTGAATGCACGAGCAGGAGTCGCTCCAAGGTCGGCAGCCGCTTCTTCTAGCGATTCGTCGAGACCTGCAAGTCGAGCACGAACAATGAGAGTCACAACCGCACTGGCATACAGAGATTGTCCGACCCACAGTTTGTTCATGCCGCCATTGAATGGGCCCCAACCGTTTTTGAATGGGTAACCGATAATCGGGAAATCTGCAATACGAGGAAACCATGTAGCAAGCGCGATTGCATCCATAATCTCGGGTGTCACAAGAATCAAGAACACCGTGGCCATAAACACTTTTGTCCACACGCCAGGTCGACGAGCAAGTGCGATGCCTGCAAATCCACCAAGAATTACAGCCAAGATTGTTGCGCCGAACGCTGCGATAAATGAGTTACGAATTGCATCACCAATGCTGGCAAAGCCGAACACTGTTTCATACCAGTTGGTTGAAAGTCCGTTGATTACAAAAGCCAGAACGAACGCAGCTGGTCCTGACCAATTCAGCAACCGGCGCGAGATCTTCGTGGTGCGCACCAGAACTTTACGAACAACGACTGACACAACGAACAATGCTGCAAAGCGAATAAGCACTGCCCAAGCCACTGAACCATCGAACAGTTCATCCCACCACTTCACGCCTGGCGTGCCGGACCAAATAGTGAAGGAATTTCCACCGTTGAACGAATGAAATACCACCAACAAGATTGGGATGAAAAGGAATACCAAAACAAGGACGGTCCAT
>CALPPK020000064.1 GCA_943325435.2 Bifidobacterium breve | reverse complement strand
TTGAGCTCGTAGGTCATCTGATTGTTCTGCGCATTGCGCTTGCTGTCACGATTCAGCGAAATAACGGCGATGCCTTGATCGCCCGGTTGTTGAACTCGGTAAGAAACCGTTTCAAGGGAGTTGATATCAACGTCCATTTGGTTGGGGAACAAGGACTCGAACCCTGAATAACAGTTCCAGAAACTGCTGTGTTGCCAATTACACCATTCCCCAGTGCGTGCACCAGTTTAGCGGTGACTCACCGTGACCACCACCGTGGACTTAGCCCGTGATATCGAACAAAGTGCCAAAACCGATGATTCGGCCAAGGGAAACACCAGCAATTTCACGAATCAGTTTCGATTTTTCAGTTGACCCTGAAAGGACTCCATCAGGCGAAGCTGAACTGCGGGCACTAAATCCCAACTCTTTCAGCGACAACGCGGCGCGCTGCACATGCCATGAACTACTGACAACGACCACGGAGCGAACCTTCGCTTCGGTTAAGAGAGGGGCGAGGTTCTTAATGGATTCCCAGGTTGAGTGTCCGACTGATTCAACAATGATGTCAGCGACCGGGACTCCCCTGTCTGTCAACCACCGACGCGACGTGTCACCCTCGGTGAAACGATCTCCTGGTCGTTTCCCTCCCGTCACTGCAATCACCGGCGCCTGCTTTTGCTTCCACAGATCGAGTGCGTGCTGTAATCGCGATGCGAGCAATGGCGAAGGTACACCGTCATATTGTGCGGCACCCATAACAACTATTGCATCAACAACTTCGGTGTCGTTGTGTGTACCGGCCCATGTGAGTGAAACCGCAGCTATTCCCACATACGAAACAAGAGCGAGACACACTCCCACAGTAAGAACTAATGCAGAACGCACAAAAGCGCGCATGTTAGAAATTATCCCAGCCGTGCAATGCCGGCAGTGAGGCGACGAACTGTTTCATCGCGACCAAGAATTTCAAGACTCTCAAACAACGGAGGTCCAACTGTTCGACCGGTGATCGCTACGCGAATTGGCGCCTGGGTTTTGCCAAGCTTCAAGCCGTGGGCTTCCGTCCAGGTTTCAAGGATTCCCTTCAAACTGTCATGGTTCCAATCGGCTGTAGCAATTGCTGCGGCAAAGTCTGTTAGTACTTCGCGAGCAAAATCCGAACTCATTGTTTTGTTCCACGCATCGTCATCAATTGCAGGGTTCTCTAGGAACAAGAAATCGACCATTGCTGGAATCTCTGACAAGGTAACAACTCGAGTTTGTACGAGTGGTGCTGCTTGCACAAACACTTCCGCGTTAAACCGACTCGCCGGCCAAGCTTCTGTAGATGCAAGTACGGGAGACGCTGCCTGAATGAATTCTTCTAACGACATGGCGCGAATGTAATCACCATTGAACGAGGCCAACTTCTTGATGTCAAAGAACGCTGGTGAGTGGTTGACATCTTCCAGACGGAACTCCTCCACCATTGAAGACCATGGAACTATTTCAGTATCGCCAGCCGGAGCCCAACCGAGTGTCATGAGATAGTTGATCATTGCATCAGGAAGAATTCCCTCTTCGCGATACTGCTCAAGAGCAACTTTGTCTCGGCGCTTCGACAACTTCTTACGCTGTTCGTTCACAAGGACAGGAACATGTGCCCAGATTGGTGGCGCTGCACCTAATGCTTCCCACAACATCTGTTGCTTGGGTGTATTTGGTAAATGCTCTTCGGCACGCACTACGTGTGTGATGCGCATCTCAATGTCGTCAACAACGTTGGCCAGCAAGAACATGGGGCTCCCGTTACTGCGCAACAATACGAAATCTTCAATGGTCTCGTTAGCAAATTCCACTTCGCCACGAACAAGGTCGGACACGATGGTTGCGCCTTCCGGCACACGGAACCGCAAAACATGCCCAGGGCCACCAGCAAGCCCGCGGTCGCGCGAGTAACCGTCGTAACCCTGCTTACCTGAAGTCTTTGCGCGTTCCTGAATTTGGTCTGCTGTGAGATCACACCAGTAGGCCTTGCCGGCTGCATGTAATTTCATGGCAGCAGCGATATGCAGTTCTGCATTCTGTGACTGGAAGTACGGCCCTTCGAAACGTGGCGACTGTGAATCAATTCCTAGCCATGACAGTGCGTCAATGATGCCTTGTGTCCATTCAGGACTATTGCGTGATTCGTCTGTATCTTCAATTCGCAAAACAAACGTTCCGCCCGTTCGTAACGCAAGTGCCCAGTTATAGAGAGCGGTGCGGGCTCCCCCAACGTGGAAAAAACCAGTCGGTGATGGAGCAAAGCGATAGCGAGGAGAATCAGACATGACTCTGCAAGGTTAGTGGCACAGCGATTGAACGGCAGTCAACGGTAGTTTGAAGAGATGGACGGCTTTACAGAGACAGAACAACTCAATGTGCTCGGCGAGCACCTACGCACATGCTGCACATCACCAGTAACAGGCTTTTATCGCACTGGCTGCTGCGAAGTCGGCGGTGACGATGTTGGAGTACATGCCGTGTGCGCCATCATGACCGATGAGTTCCTTGAGTTCTCGAAGGCTGCGGGTAACGACCTCTCCACTCCAATGCCCCAGTACGGTTTCGCCGGCCTCAAGGCAGGCGATCAGTGGTGCTTGTGCGCACCGCGTTGGCAGGAAGCCTTTGAAGAAGGCAAAGCTCCGCAAGTGAAACTTCATTCAACACACATGGCGGCCACAGAGTTTTGTGATGTCGAAGGGCTCCGCGCCCACGCAATTGATCTTTAGCGCGACAAAGTGTCGTGAGTGAAACTCATCAGCAAATCTCCGTCGCCGGTGATTGATGAACTCAAACCATGAACGACAGGAAGAAGTTGTTCGCAAAAGAATCGCGCAGTAGCAACTTTTGCAGCAATGTCATCTGCTGACATTTCGGAATGGACCGCAAGATGCGCGGATCGCGCCATGACATAGCCACCAACCAAAGTTGATAGTTGAGTCAGGTACGGCGTAGCCCCGGATAACACAGCTACTTGGTTCGTGCCGTTCTGTTGCAACCACTCAGTGGAGCCTCGCACGGACTTCAATGCTGCCTGCAATGCAGATGCGAGCGAGACAAGTTCTGGGTGTTTAATGAGTTTGGCGTCTAACGCATCAATCTCGTCAAGCAAGCCGCTGAGAACTGCGCCGCCTTTGAGTCCCATTTTGCGACCAACTAAGTCCATTGCCTGAATGCCGTTTGTGCCTTCATAAATGGTGGTGATGCGAGCATCGCGATAATGCTGTGCAACTCCGGTCTCTTCAATGAATCCCATGCCACCATGAATTTGAATTGCGATACCTGTAAGCGCAACTCCCATGTCAGTGCCCCAGCCTTTAGACAGCGGCGTTAAAAGTGCAGCCAGGTCAGATGCTTTTTCACGTTCCGCTGCATCAGGATGATGAGCTGCAATATCAATGCATGCGGCGTTCCAGTACAACAATCGGCGAAGTGCTTCAATCGTAGATTTCATTGTGACAAGCATTCGCTTCACGTCTGGGTGATCAATGATGGATGAGGCTTCACCAGCAGGTGCCCCAGGTGCGCGACCTTGATGGCGCAGAACTGAATACTCAAGCGATTGTTGGTACGCACGTTCTGCGAGCGCGAGTCCTTCAAGGCCCACAGAAAGTCGTGCTTGGTTCATCATGGTGAACATGTATTGCATGCCATGGTTTTCTTCACCAATGAGATACCCAATGGCTCCGTCATTGTCGCCAAACGACAACACACAGGTAGGGCTTGCCTTAATACCTAGTTTGTGTTCGATAGATACACACGACACATCATTCTTTGCACCGAGGGAACCATCAGCACCTACGAGGTACTTCGGAACAATGAAGCATGAGATGCCTTTAGTTCCGGCTGGAGCATCTGGCGTACGCGCCAACACCAAATGAATGATGTTGTCTGCCATGTCATGTTCACCAAAGGTGATGTAAATCTTTGTGCCGTAAATGCGATACGTGCCATCTGCCTGCGGCACAGCTTTCGTGCGAACTGAACCGACGTCGCTTCCTGCATCTGGCTCTGTGAGGTTCATGGTGCCAGTCCATTCGCCTGTAATCATCTTTGGCAAGTAAGTCATCTTTTGAATCTCGTCACCATGATGACGAATGGCATCAATTGCACCCTGCGTCAACAGTGGCGCCATGCTGAGCGCCATATTCGCGGAGTTCATCATTTCTTGTATGGCGATACCAACAACAAAAGGAAACCCTCCGCCACCAAAACCAGTATCAAAAGAAACGGCGCCCCAACCGGCTTCGACATATGCGTGATATGCCTCAATGAAGCCTTCTGGAGTTGAGACTGTTCCGTCTGCATTTCGCCTGGCGCCTTCGTTGTCTCCTGATTTATTCAACGGAGCGAAGATGTCTGTCATGAAGCGCCCTGCTTCAGCGAGCAAGTCTGAAACCATGCTGTGGTCAGCTTCTCCAAAGTGGTCGTACTTCATGATTGAAGGAAGATCAACAAATGAGTTGAGTGAAAACTCGATGTCTGAAAGTGGAGCTGAGTAAATGGTCATGCGGAAAAACCTGTGAGTGAACCCCATTGTGTGGAAAATTGAGTCACCACATCTGATGGCGACATCCTCAGGGTTTCATTCGGAGCCATGTCAGCAATTGCGCGGCCCTCTTTGTAATGATGGGCAGCGTTGCCAACACCAACAAATAACTCACGACGCACTGCGACCAAGTCTGCTGGCGGAGCATCTGACAGATAGCCCCACATGCCTAGGGCAACATTCAAGTCATGCACCACTGGAGCACGACCAAACAATGACGCGCGTCGCAAAGCAATTAGAGAGCAACCGCGCAGCACGTCGTCCATGTCTTCGCCTGCGGCTAACCGAACTCGAGCACGCGCCCGCTTAGCCAACCCAATGATGTACCCCTGGTCAGGACCTTGGTACCCGAGGCGCTCGCCCTCTGGTTGGCGACCCTGAATTTCACCAGGACGACCTGGCGACCACGATTCAGGAACCGAATCGGGGGACTCGTAGTAGCGAACCGGTTCAACCGGAGGAACTGGAGAAAAGCGGGGAGCTGACATGCACTAAAACTCTACGCCGAAGCGTGGAGTAGTCCATAGATCAATGACTCTTCCAGGGCATTCCAGGAGGCTTCGATGATATTTGCCGAGACTCCGATGGTGGTCCATGACCGATCGCCGTTTGTGGCGTCAAGTAGCACTCGAGTAATTGCACCAGTGGCTGTTGAGCCATCCAAGATTCGCACTTTGTAGTCAACGAGGTGCACCTTGGCCAGATCTGGGTAGTGAGGCAACAATGACGCACGCAAGGCAGCATCAATCGCGTTCACCGGTCCATTACCAGCGGCTGTATGAACAAAGCTCTGATCTCCAACACGAACCTTGACAGTTGCTTCCGTTGTGAATTCGCCATCTTCTGCTTCATCGGTGATCACACGCATTGTTTCAACATGAAATGCATCATGCTTCCACCCGCTTGCGCGACGCATCAACAGTTCAAGCGATGCATCTGCGGCTTCGAAGTGGTACCCCTCGTGTTCGAGGCGCTTCAAATCTTCGATGACAGAACCAATTGCAGCTCCGTCCATCTTCAAACCAAGCTCTTCAGCTTTCACTTCGATAGTGGCTCGTCCTGCCATCTCACTGACAACAAAACGAGTTCCATTTCCTACGACTATCGGATCGATGTGCTCGTATGCATCTTTCGCCCGCTTGATAGCAGACACATGTAAACCAGCTTTGTGCGCAAATGCAGATGATCCAACGTACGGAGCCTGAGGATTCAACGGCCGGTTCAGTACTTCAGCAACGTGATTGCTGACAGCGGTCAGGCGATCAAGATTGCCCTCTGGCAAACAGCGAAAGCCCATCTTCAATTCAAGGTTTGGAATCACAGTGGTGAGGTTGGTGTTACCAGTGCGCTCCCCCAGTCCGTTCAATGTGCCCTGCACGTGGCGAACACCAGCCATTACAGCTGCCATTGAGTTAGCTACCGCACACCCGGTGTCGTCATGACAATGAATACCCAATGTTGCGTCATTGCCGACGAATGCTTTTACCTTTGTGACAATCTCTGCAATTTCATGAGGCAATGAGCCACCGTTTGTGTCGCACATCACCAAGTGAGTTGCTCCCTTCATTACTGCAGCACCAACAACGCGCATTGCAAATTCCGGATTGTTCTTGTAGCCGTCAAAGAAGTGTTCGAGGTCAACCATTACTTGACGGCCATTGCCAGTCAGGAACTCAACAGAGTCAGCAACCATTAGTTCGCCTTCATCAAGAGTTGTCTGCAACGCCTCCGTGACGTGATAATCCCATGACTTAGCAACAATGCAGACTGCAGACGTATTCGCATCCAATAAGTTGCGCAATGTTGCATCATCGTCCACTTTGCCCTTCGGACGACGAGTTGAACCGAATGCCACCAAGGTTGAATGCTTCAACTTCAGTTCTGTGGCCGCACGTGCGAAGAACTCAATGTCTTTTGGATTCGCTCCTGGCCATCCGCCTTCAATGAATTGCACGCCGAGGTAATCAAGTTGTTCAGCAATACGAAGCTTGTCCTCGACAGTTGCGGACACGCCTTCTACTTGCATTCCGTCACGCAAGGTGGTGTCAAATGCTTCGACTAATTCTTTTGTGTGTTGTGTGTTCATGTGAGTGTTCTTCTTTGGGGTCGTCTGGTTCAAAATTTGGGGAATGAAAAAGCCGCCCTAGAGGCGGCTGGAACGCGCACGTCGGAGACCGGCGTGCGCTAACGAATAATGATGATCGCGACAGCGGTGCCGACGAGGCGGCGA
>CALPPK020000063.1 GCA_943325435.2 Bifidobacterium breve | reverse complement strand
GACAGGAACCCCTTGAATTGCAGCGATTTCCTCGTAATCAAGGTCAGCAACGTGGCGAAGAACAATGGCAGCGCGGTATTCCTCTGGCAACTGGGCAAGGGCAGCAGAGACATCCATCTGGGCATCAACAGCATTGGTGCGGTCGCCAGTTGGCGAGTCATAGACCGACTCTTTGTCAGTCGGAAGGGGCCGGCGTTGAATGCGACGCACTTCATCGAGGGCCGCGTTAGTGGCAATGCGATAGATCCAAGTGGAAAATTTGGAACGGCCATCGAATGAAGGAATTGCGCGAACAATGGAGATCAGAGCCATTTGGGTGGCATCTTCAGCGTCTGCCTTATTGATGACAATGCGGTGACAGACAGCACGCACTGTGTCGTAGTGGACACGTAACAGGGCATCGACAGCGTTTTGGTCGCCGCGCTTGGCTCGACGAACGAGAAGGGAATCATCAACGTCCGTGATGCCAACACCCTAGTTAGTTGTTGGAGGGTGCTATTTCCCTGATGTGAATGAGAGGTCAGACAGCATGCCCTTATAGGGATTGCTGTTACTGCATGAGGTGCTTTTGCCGGCTTCACGCATGTACAGGAGAACATTTCGACCCGGCGTTGCAACGTCGAACGTTGCGGCACCTGGCGCTGCACCATTTGAATTTGCAACCCGAACGCCCCAACCATCAAGCGTGGTGGGAATTGCCTCACTTGTTGAGACGAAAATTTCAGCGTTCCACGGAGCAGTTCCGAATGTGGCGGCTAACGAGCCAATGCCGATGCCTGACAACTGCACAATGACTCCGACGCCACCTTTG
The DNA here is from genome assembly GCA_943325435.2 of Bifidobacterium breve. The sequence goes on along the minus strand of CALPPK020000063.1, from coordinate 6,021 downwards.
GAGCCGAAATATTGGTTTCCGTAACACACAGTTGTCCACGAGGTAGCCGGGTTGTTGTCCGTGAGATTCGGAATCATGGCTTCGTTCTCTTGGCCATCGTCACCGTTTGGGTCGTAACTTCGCACGCCAACTACGGAGACAGGACCAACGACAACATCATTCACAACCTCAGGTACAGCACCTGGAGCTGATTTTGTGTTTTGTAATCCGCGCCACAACATCACTGACATCACTAATGCAACGACAAGTAGTAACGCAATGGGAATGTAATTTCGTTTTGTCGACGTTTGTTGAGCGCGAGGCAATGCAGCAGCAGCTCGCGCAACTCCGCGCGGTGTTACATCTTTTTTAACCACGGGCCTTGGAGGCGTGTCTTCATTTTCAACTACAGAAAGTGGACGCGGTTGCTTCTTCGGCATCAACGGGTCATTAAGTACTGGACGTGGTCGCGCAGTTGTTGGTGCGCTCATTGCAGGCGTGAAGCCATCAACAGGCGTCATTGCATCGTGCACATTTTTGATTGCAGATTCAAGTGCTTGCGCAACTTCATTGCAGTCGGTGTAACGGTGTTCAGGTTTACGGCGCAACATCTTGTTGATGACTGCGATGACATTGCTTGGAACATCAGAACGAATTCCATTGAGCGGTGTTGGGTCACGTTGCAAGCGTGCAACGGCGGTTGCTTGATCGTTGTCTTCCTTAAATGGAGCATGCCCAGCTAGGCATTCGTACAAAACAAGGCCCAATGAGTACATGTCCGCGCGGCCATCTAAGTCACGTCCCTGCACTTGTTCTGGAGACAAATACTTTGCGGTACCCATCATGATGTCAACACGTGTCAGGTCTGTGCCGTCTTCTTTTGAACTCTTCAGAGGTTTTGCGATACCAAAATCTGTCAGCAACACTTCGCCTTGTTGCATGATGAGAATGTTGCCAGGCTTGATGTCGCGATGCACGATGTTTTCTGCATGTGCTTTCGAAAGTGCAGCCGCAATTGCGCGGCCAATATGCACGGTGAGATGAACGCTGAGCATTCCCGCTTGGTCTGAGTCATTTGCTTCATCAAGTAATTCACGCAACGACTTACCTTCGATGAGTCGCATGATTAATGCAACTTGACCGTCTTCTTCGACACAGTCATACACCGGAACAATGTTCGGATGTGTCAGTCGTGCAAGTGCGCGAGCTTCACGCCGGAATCTTTCAGTGACGATTGGATCATCAACAACACTCGCGCGTAAAAGTTTTACAGCGACTAAACGACCTAGCTGTAAGTCAGTTGCACGCCACACATCGGCCATGCCACCAGAAGCAATGGTGCTCTCAAGACGGTACCTATTACCTATGAGGTCATCGGAGTGTCGTGCTGCAGCCATTACTGGGAGCAAACGCTACTTCTGAATCACCCCCTAGGCGGGGTATACCCCTTATGCAGAAAGGAGAAAAACGATTCCGATTGTTCCTTGACCGGCGTGAGTACCGATGACTGCACCGATATCACCAACAATAATTTCGCCGGTGTAGACCTCTTTCACCATTGCAATAAATGCGTCGATGTCAGCACATTGTGCATTAAGAACTGCGAGTCGTTCAATGGGAGCTTCTTGGTTACGCAAAATGTCAACGAGGTGAGCAAGTGCTTTTGATCGTGTGCGCTGTTTGCCAGCTTCTTCGACGAGACCATTCGTAATTGAGATCAACGGCTTAATCGACATGACCGTTGCGAGCATGGCCTTTGCTCCACCGATACGGCCACCCTTTTTCAAGTTGTCGAGAGTGTCGAGAGCTGCAAACACGCGGGTGCGAGGAATAACTGATTGTGCACGAGCGACAACTTCGTCTGCTGAAGCACCAGTCTTTGCCAATTCAGCACAGGCTAAAACCGTTAGGCCAAGACCCATTGAGGCATTACGGCTGTCGACGATGCGAACATCGATGCCAGGTGCGACTGCGCGCGCTGCAAGCTCTGCGCTTTGCATAGTTGCAGACAAATCTGAGGAGAGAGCAACGACCACAATGGCGGTTGCGCCTTCTGCAGCAAGGCTTCGGTAGGTTTCCTCGAAGGAACCAGGTGATGGAGCGGCGGTCTCTGGCAATGTTGCGGAAGCAGCGCACTTTGACCAGAACTCGGTGGCGGTGATGGTGGTGCGGTCGATGTATTCGGTGTCGCCAAAACGAACACTGAGGGGAACAATGCGAATTCCCAAGGCATCAGCCATGGCTTGCGGAAGGTCACAGGAAGAGTCGGTCACGATGCGTACGGTCATGAATTAAACCGTAGTCGTGTTGAGCCGTTCGCGTCGTGCCGACCGTCGGTTTGACCACCACCACGCCAAAAGCACCAGTAAGAGCGAGACGCTGATCAGTTGTCCGTATCCGGCAATTGCGTTCACGTTGGCAGAAATAGTGATGGGGTCGACAACAGACTCGTTTCCGTCTGGCGTTGACACCCAGATTGAGATGGGAATTGCACCACTTGCGCGCGTTGTCGCTGACACATTGAGTTCCGTGGTGCCGCCTTTCGTGAGAACCACGATTCGACTGGGATCAGTAAGTGTCAATTTGGCGCTAGTCAAGCGAACCCGCACCGTGAGGTCTTGGTCTGAGTCGTTGCGAACTTGGATGCGAATTGCGGCCGTTTGGCTAGAGAGCGTCACCGACTTTGGCGTGGTCACAGTGACTGCATCGCGAACCGCGCGCATGGTCGTTCGAAGTGAGGTGATGTATGCCCCAGGAGAGTTTGTGATTGTGGATGTTCCGAGCGAAAAGCGAGACGGCCAGGTTTCGCGACGAACATCTTCAGGGCCAAGCATCGACTTTGTTGCATCAAGGTCTCGACGTGTCGCACGAATACTGCCTGCTCGGCTGATATCAAACGATGTGCTGTTTTTTGCAAAGGCCACTGCCGGTGTAATCGGGTTGACAACGAAGGTTCCGCCAAAGTCACTCATTGAAAAGCCACCGGATTGGGATAAGGCTTTCGTGGCGGTGACGACTGCGCCAGATTCAGCAGCATCGTGAAACGAAGCGACTACACCCATCTTGATTTCGGTGGGGAGATTTTCTTGAGCAAGTAGGTCGTCTCGCTCTACTAAGAGCTCAGCTGCGATTTTGTATGCAAGGCGTTCAGAGCCTGCCGGTTGCGCATGCTTGATCTGCGTTGCACCATTGAGGGGGCTGACAACTGAAACGAATTCTTTACCAGCTCTGGTCACGCGGCCGAGCAATGACAACGAACGTTCGCTTGTCACTAGTGACTGCGCAGAAGGCATCAGAATGACAGACGTGATACCGGCGGACTTCAACACCGACATAGCGGGTGGATCAACATTGTCCATTGCTATCCACGTGTGACGTTGAATGGTTACTCCGGGAAGAAGTCGATTGAGTGTTTTCTCTCCGAATTTCAATTGTGCACGAAATTCACCAGACAAGTTCATGGCTGCAAACAAAGAAGGATTACTTGGCGTGAACGTGGTGTTCACGATTGTGTGTTGTCGTAAAAGGTCTCTCAATTTTGTGAACAATTCGACATCAGTCGGTAGAGAAGAATTAGCAAAAGAAGCAATGATTTCAGGCTGAATAGAGATAGTGACTGGAGATCGAAACGTAGTGAGAAATGCCACGAGGCGAGTAACTGAATCACGTGCACTGTCAGTGATGACAGATGTGCCATCGGGTAACAATGACGGAGGACCAGTGAGTGAAACAATTGTGCTGAACGGAACAACGGGAGTTTCAAGTGTTGTGTCACGTCGATTCAGGAAGGTCAATACCGATGTAACAACATCACCTGTTTCTGAATCTACGACACGAATAGTGAGCGGGTACACGCCTTCAAATGGAATAGACAACGATGCACCTTGTTTGTCACTGGTAGTAATGGGTACAACAGCGATTAGGTGACCTGCGTAATCACGCGCGATGCGCGACATACGAAAACTGATTGAGTCCGTGACAGCCGGAATGACATCCCCGTCGGCGATAGAACGAAATGAATCGCGTGATGCAACACGACGATGAAGAAGAAACTCGAGACGATCATCTGCAGCCACAAAAGTGTCTAGGTTTGGAGACAACACAAAGCGCGCGTTAACCGTTGTGAAAACATTGAACGGCTGCGAGACAATCTTGAGTTCCGGTATACCCACATCTGCCGTATGAGTGCCTGCGTGAACATTGGTAGCGGGGGATGCAACACCAAGCGCGATAAGGCCTATTGCAAGTAGTCGCATGAATCTCATTTCGACAACTGCCTTTCCATCACTGAAAGGTTGTAGTCAAGCGGAACAAACCCATGTTGTTCATAAATCGACAAGGCGGCGGCGTTCGTGACTTCAGTGTTCACAACTGTTGACGTGCATCCGCGTGATTGAATCCATGCCAGTGAATTCTGCACCAATGAACTGGCATCACCACGGCGTTGAAAATCAGGGTGGACCGCTAGCCGCTGAATAAACCCATATGAGTCTGTGACTCCAGCAATCACGAAACCAGAGATTCGACCCTCTGCATGCGAGATAAAGACACGCGCCCGACGCGTGGCATGAAGGGCCTCACGAAAGGTCTGCACGTCCATCATCCACTCGTGACCAAAGGCCGCACGATCTATTTCAAGAATGGCCTCAACCATGGAAGTGGCGGGCATACGTGACAAGGGAAAACGAGGACGAACAGATTGCAAAAGGTGTGTAGGGATGACCGGATCTATCTCAGGTCGTTCCAACAGAGTCAGCTTTTGCGAGGTGTTAAAGCCCACTGCTGAAAGCGCAGTTGCAGCAACAGGAGCAAGGGGAGATGTGCGAACGCTGTCGTAGCCCCAGCGAGACAAGGTGTCGACCCAGGTCTGCAAGATTGGAGTCTCGGGTAATTGCAACATTGGGTTATGCGAGCCACCTATTAATAGGAAAGCTCTGCTCGGAACCTGCGGCCAAGGACGAGCACGGGCAGTGGTGGCACCAGACCAAATGACCCCTGCTCGGGAACGTTGCTCGACCAAACTCACCCCATGACCGTAGTGCGACTGGTCCCTGCGATACCGAAAAATGGCAGAAATAGCGGGTACCACCTGTTCGGGCGCTTGGGTGCCTAGCCTTCATCTGTCATGTTTCCGCCGCGCTTTGCCCCAATTCTTCAGGAGATGGAGCCACTCGCTGCCCTTTTTCGTGAAGCGGGCCATCGCCTCTTCCTTGTGGGTGGAAGTGTGCGCGATCTCCTCCTCGGAGACACCGATGCTGGCACCGACCTCAGCCTGATTGACTTCGATGCCACCACAACAGCCACCCCAGACCAGATCAAGAAAATTGTTCAACCAATTGCTGATGCCTTGTGGACCCAGGGTGAGCGATTCGGCACTATCGGATTGAAAATTGGTGAGCGCACCTATGAGATCACCACACATCGCGCCGAGGCGTATTCCCCTGATTCTCGTAAACCCGAAGTTCAATTCGCAACTGACATTGAAACTGATTTATCTCGTCGTGATTTCACCATCAATGCAATGGCATTGGAACTGACAACAGATACTCCTGAACTTGTTGATCCGTTTGGTGGGCTTGCAGACTTAATGGCCCGTGTGTTGCGTACTCCATTGTCGGCAGAAGAGTCATTTAGCGACGACCCGCTGCGCATGTTGCGCGCAGCCCGATTCATTTCGCAGTTGGAAGTTGCACCTGATCCGTCAATCACTGCAGCAGTAACTGCAATGGCGGATCGACTTACCATCGTGTCTGCCGAGCGAGTGCGTATTGAATTCGACAGGTTGATGACTACAAAGCGACCAACATTTGGTTTGTGGTTCTTAGTTGATACTGGTCTTGTTGATCATTTCCTTCCAGAAATGAAACTGATGCGCCTTGAACAAGACCCTATTCATAGGCATAAAGACGTATTGACACACACTCTTGCAGTTGTTGAAAACGTGCAACTTGACCCCACTCGTGAATTTGATTTTCGCATCACTCGCCTTGCCGCTTTGTATCACGACATCGGTAAACCACGTACGCGCGGATTCAAAGAAGG
>CALPPK020000062.1 GCA_943325435.2 Bifidobacterium breve | reverse complement strand
CGCATCGCATTGACGTCAGCCTTCCAGTCGGCGCCAACAGGTACGCGGCGACTTTCGACATCGAAATAATCTGCACCCTTTTCAAATGCGGCGTGAGCAGACGAGGGGAGAACCATGTTCATTCGCTTCAGATTGCGTCCCTCGCGCTCTGCGCGCTTACGAGCTGACCGAACTGCGAGCACGAGGCTCTCGGTACCACCGGAGGTCATAAAGCCCGCTGTGGTGTCGTCGCCGTGGGTCCAGCCAGAGACAATGTCGACGACTTCTTGTTGCATCACGCGCAAGGATGGAAAAGCGCTGGTGTTGAGAGCGTTCTCGCCAGAGAAACTCCGATACGTCTCTTCGGCAAGAGCCAGTACATCTGCGCCAGCGCTGTAGGCGAGTGTGAAACACCGGCCGTCTCGCCAGCGCACATCGTTTGTACGGATTGATTCCAGATGATCAAGAATGGCTTGCGCAGATTGTCCTGGACCGAGTTGTGCAATGGGCATACGAGCACATTAGGCGTTGCGGGTCTGTGCCAATGGGGGCTTGGGTTTTGAGCCCAAGTCGTATCTCTATCGGTGATAATTACATAACGGAGATTATGAGCGTATTGCAGGTGTTAACGAAGCGGCTGCAATCGGCTCGGCGGCCTGAATCAGCCAGCCAAGCATCTCCAGCAAGGATTCCTTGGTTTGGCGTGGCGACGATAGATCTGTTTGTACGTCGTTTAATGCGCAATGCAACACGTACATCTGGTCCTTCAGTGCGTCGAGTTCGTCTCTGGTCATCACTAGTTCGTTCTCTGACAATGCAAGTTCAGATGCGCGCTGACGTGACACCCAATCCCATTGCCGACAACGCTGACTGCAGAATTCCTTCGGTCTGCCTGGACCCGTTGAAGATGCCAATACGTGCCGGCACCAACGACATCTCTTATCGATTCCCTGCTGCCCTGTCATGTCCGTGGATATCGTCATGACGAAATTCTATGACAGGTAGTCTGCTTCTTGTGTCATTTCCTCCAGCACCTGCACGATTCTTTGCCAGCGACAATTTCAGTGGCGCTCACCCTCGGTATCTCTCGGCCATAGAGCGAGCTAACTCTGGTCACGTAATGGCGTACGGCGGAGACGAGATCACCAAGCATGCGACAAAACTGTTCCAAGAATTGTGTGACACCGATGTTGATGTCTTATTCACGTTTAATGGCACTGGATCAAACATTGTCGCACTAGGAAGTTTGTTGCGTTCAGCAGAATCAGTCCTGTGCAGTGAATGGGCACATATTCATGTTGATGAAACCGGAGCGCCCGAGCACATTCTCGGAATCAAGTTGCAAGATGTCAACTCCCCTGACGCCAAGGTCACTCCAGCACATATCGATGCAGCCGCTTCAGCTCTTGGAAATGTGCACCATGTACAACCGGGCGTTGTGTCGATTACTCAGGCGACCGAACTCGGAACCGTCTATTCCATTGACGAAATACGTGCCATTTGTGAAACGGCTCATTCCTACGGCATGAGAGTTCATCTCGATGGCGCTCGTATCGCAAATGCGACAGCCTCACTTGGTGGTGACGTAGCTACATTCCGTGCTCTTACTTTTGGAGCTGGTGTTGATGTTGTCTCTTTCGGCGGTACCAAGAACGGCATGTTTGGCGCCGAAGCTGTGTTGTTGCGCCGCGGTGTTGCATCCGATCGATCTGGTTTTATTCGCAAGCAGAGCACACAACTGCCCTCGAAGATGCGCTACACAGCTGCTCAGTTCGTTGAAGCGCTGACAGACAACTTTTGGATTGAGACTGCTAGTCACGCGAACAAGATGGCGAAGCGTTTGTATGACGCACTGGCCCATATCGATTCGTTGCAGATTTCATCCCCCGCCGTGAACAGCCTCTACCCCATCCTTCCGCTTGCTGTGAAGGAACGCCTGCAGGCCTGGAACTTCTTTTGGGACTGGGACATTTCGCGCTCACAGGTTCGCTGGATGACCTCGTGGGACACCTCCCCCGAGGACGTGGATGCCTTTGCTGCAGGGGTTTTGGCGGCTTTCTCCGAACAATAGGGTCCCCTACCGATTCAGAATTGACTAACGGGTTAATTCGGCTATGGTGGTGTCACACGCGGCGAAGTTGGGGGCAACAATGTCTATAGGGGAACTATTTTCTTTTCGGGAATGGAACGACACGGCGTGGTCTGAAGACGCAGAATGCCGTGGCCTGTCAGTCATCTTCTTCCCTCCTGCAGCGGAACGTCCGCAAGCGCGTGAACGCCGCGAAGCACAAGCTCGAGAAGTGTGTCAATCATGCGCTGTCATGACAACGTGTCGTGAGTTTGCTCGCAGTAATCGTGAATATGGTTTTTGGGGTGGCGAATCTGAAGAAGAGCGTCACGCAGCAGGCTTCAGACTCATTGCACCAATTGGTGTTCGCTCTCGCAATATCTCCTGACGAGTTACAGTTTCCGCAGAATTACCGCGGCCCATCCGTCGCCAATTTCTCGAGCGAGTTCTTCGCAATCTTGATATGAGAGCAACACCTGTTCAACTTGTTCTTCACGCATTCCACTCAGGACAATCAGGCCCGATTCGTGAATTGAATTCTTTATGGTTGTGGACTCGGCCGTAAGTACCGGGGCAAGAATGTTTGCGAAAACTAGATCAGCATTCAAATTCGAAACTTCACTTCGCCAAGTTGTTCGTACTCCGTTCAATTCGTCATTGATGCGAACCACTTCTTGAGCGTTGTGAGCAATATCAAATACGAAGCTTTCACACTGGAGAATCTTTGTAACCGCAATCGCTAGAACGCCAGACCCACAACCGAAATCAAATACGCGAGATTTTGGTTCACAATGCGCAAGACCTAGACGCAATGCCAGAACTGTTGTCGTGTGATTTCCTAATCCGAATGTGTCTGCTGGCTCGATACGAATGACATGTTCTGCATTGGGTGATTCAATCCAGGCGGGACACAGAACTACTTCTTCATTCACCCATGTCGGTACTGCATGGGCTCTCCATGTGTCAGCAACGCTTCTGTTCACTTTTGCAGTTGAGACAATGACATTCGGAAATTCTGCTTGGACGAGCTCACGAGTGAACGAATGATCATCACCAAGGCTGGTGCGCAAAGTTACGAAGCCATCTGTGGCGTCTCGTTCCTCTACGGCAACAACTCCAATGCTCCACAGTAGGTCTGATAGCAATTCAGATTCAGTAGTTGAAACAAGAAAATCAAGCATCGACCACGATGGGTCGGGATTTTCAGTCAATGCGACGGAGCTGTTCTCTGAAGCGCTGGCCCTTGTGTAAATACGCCATGACTGCCATCTCAATATCGGCTTTTCGTGCACGACCTTCTTTGATTGTGGCTGGTGCGCCTACCGCGAGGGCGCCTTCAGGAACAACTGTGTCATTCAAGACAACCGAATTCGCCGCAACAATTGCACCGGATCCGACAACAGCTCTATGAAGGACAATTGCACCGGATGAAACCTGGGCTCCGTCCTTGATGGTGCACCCCTCTAGGTGAACAAGGTGGCCAACCACGCAGTCATCCCCCACCGTCGTATGGTCCATAGGAGTCGTGTGAACAACGGTTCCGTCCTGGATGCTGGTTCGCTCACCTATGACAATTGCTCCGTCATCGCCGCGAAGGACTGCGCAAGCCCAAATAGAACTTTGGGCTCCGACAGTGACCGATCCGATGATTACAGCGTCAGGATGTACATAGGCCGTTGGGTGAATTGTTGGAGTTTGATCACCAAGTGCGTAGATAGGCATGAGCAACGGTAGCAACTAGATCCGTGTCCTCTGATGGTCGTGGGCTTTTCCGAGATACCGTAGATGCCTATGTCACGTCGTATCGAGATCGAACTCACCAGCAAACGCCCAGATGGCACTTGGACATGGCGCGCCGCCGGCGCACGTGAGCCTCGTGGTGAAGTTGTCGACTCAGTCGTCCCTGCCGGAGCAAATGTCAACGACATCATGCGCGCAGACGTTGAGACAGACCTTGATGGCAGCCGCGTGTTGTCGATTACACCGCCTAAAGCCAAGAACGTGCGTACAGGTCTTCTTGAAATTCTTCCGTCGACTAAGGCATTTGAGCCTGTTACTCAGCAGCTTGCAAAAAAGGGTTCACGCGGTGGTGATGATCGTAAAGGTCCTCGTCGTGAGCGTAAAGACGGAGACAAGCCACGCGGAGAACGTAAAGACGGTGATCGTGCACGTGGAGATCGCAAGGAAGGCGCAGATGGTCGTCCAGATCGTCCTCGTCGTCAATTCTTTGATGCACCCCCAGAACTTCCTCAGCGTCCAAAAGCAAAACGTATTCGTCCATTGCGCGTGAATGTTGATGCTGTGCTTGCTGAATTGCCAGAAGCTCACCGCACCATTGCAGAGACAGTTCTCAACGGAGGCGTGCCAGCAGTACGTGCTGCTATTGAAGAGCAGAATCGTCTTGCAGTAGCTGCCGGCAAGGAAAAAGTACCGGCTGAAGGTCTCTTGCAAATTGCAGAACAGTTGTTGCCACGTTTGCGTGTAGCCGAATGGCGCGACAAGGCAATCTCTGCCGAGTCCATCATTCATGACATTGACCTTCGCGACCTTCGTTCAATCGTGGTGACCGCAGACCAACTCGTTGCAATCGATGAAGAAACTCGTGCTCTCGTTGCCAAGATGAAACAAGGTCTTGTAATTCGCCAAGAGACAGAGACAAAGAATTGGCTTGATGATGTTGCTGCTGCAACTTCAGTCGGTCGAGTAGTTCGCGCTCTGCGTTTGTCTTCTCAGCCTCCAAAAGCTGGAGTTCCGTTTCCAGCTCCGCTCGCAGCGCAAGTAGTTGCGGCAACGGTTGCTGGGCTCACTACTGATGCGCCATCTGAGCGCTGGATTGCATTGTTGGAAGCAGCTGCATTCTCCCCTGTCCATGCCAAGGTTCTTCCTGCAGCGGTTCCTACCGTCATCTCAGAAGATCTCACAAAAACTGTGACTCGGCTCGGGCCACTCATGCCTCAGATTGCTGCGCTGTTCGGCATACCTGTTGATCCGAAAGCTCGACCACCTCGCCCATTGCAGGTTCCTCGTGGAGACAAAGGTCCTCACAAGCGCGCCGGAGAATTGAATAAGTCTGCTGACGGCAAGCCCGGTGCTGACAAGCCACGCCGCGGTCCTAAGCCTCAGGCTGCAGATTCACAGAAGCCTGCAGCCGATGTGGTTGCATCAACTCCTGAATCATCGGAACCTGCTGCATCATCTCCTGAACCAGTAGTTGATCAGGTTGTAGAAGCACCTGTTGTCAGTGAGTCTGAAGTGACCGCTGAACAGGCTGAATAGCCTCAACTTCCCTGCCATCGCTGCTTCTCACTACGGTGGAGGCATGTCAAACTTGGTCACATATGAAGTGCGCGGAAACGTTGCTCTAATCACACTCAATCGTCCTGATGCACGCAATGCCGTAAACGATGAGTTGGCTGCTGACATGGAGGCATGCATCGACCGTCTCGAGGCTGATGACACTGTGTGGGTCGGAGTACTCACAGCGAATACTGAAGGCCACAAGTCGCCTGTGTTTTGTGCAGGCGCAGACCTGAAGGCGCTCAGCGCCGGCGGACAAACCCTTGGCACCAAGCGTGGCGGATTCGCAGGGTATGTGTATCGCGACCGAGTAAAGCCAATCATCGCTGCGGTGGATGGTCTCGCAACTGCAGGCGGATGCGAAATTGTTCTTGCTTCTGACATGGTGATTGCTACTTCGCGATCATCATTTGGTCTGGCAGAAGTGAAGCGAAACCTTATTGCCGGTGCAGGCGGGTTGTTTCGTCTTCCTCGCGCCATTGGGCGAGCAGTCGCAATGGAAGTAATCCTTACTGGTGATCCACTTTCGGTTGATCGCGCATACGCGCTCGGTTTAGTGAATCAAGTGGTCGAGCCTGGCAAACAAGTTGAAGCCGCAATGGTTCTCGCTGAGAAGATAGCTCTGTCAGCACCAATGGCGGTAGCAGCAAGTCGTCGTGTGATTCTCGCTTCTGCCTACTCAACTGACGAAGAACTCATTGAAATGACAAACAAAGAATTCGCACCAATTCTGAAATCAGAAGACACCAAAGAGGGCCTCACTGCTTTCATCGAAAAGCGTGCACCCCAGTGGAAGGGCCGCTAGAGCGTCTTGCCAACAATGATTGTTTGAGCGACTAAACCATGACGTTCAAATAAGTTTTTCATCGCCCGGTCACCTGGTAAGGCGCTTGACTGCAACCAAGTTGCATTTCTCTGCTGCAATTCACGAAGGCATTGAAGAACTAGTGCATCGCCAATACCGATATCTCTGCTGGCGGATTCAACAAACACAGAATCAATTGACCAATCGTTTGCATTGGCTGAACTAGCAACGAGAGAACCCATCACCGTTGTGCCAACTCCAGCAACAAGTGCCAGAGTTTGCGTTACCTCTTTTGAAGGTGACAATGCTGATCCCCGATACTGGGTGGCCTCTTGTTCTGCCAGTTTGAGGTGCCTAGCGATAGCTGTGGCATCTTCTTGCCCTGCGTGGCGAACAAAAATAGAAAGATCAGGCACTAGTTGAATCGTCTTTGGATGACGGCCGAACAACCACTTTGCGAGCTTCCCTGACAGCTTGGTCTACGGCGAACTTCCCCACCATCTTTGCAGATGGCACTTGCTTCTGAAGCGCCCCGACAACTTCGCTGAACTTACGTGCGCAATCCTTTGAAAACGCTGAGAGATTCACGGTGTTACTTCACAAAGACAGGACACGCATCGTCGCCAATGGGACACATTGGTGCATTCTTGCGAACGAGAAGGAAACAGCTATTGCACAAAAGTTCATCGGCACGCTTTGGTTGCAATTCATCATCGCCGGTTGAGCGTTCCTCGTTATCTGGCACTTCGTCTTCTTCTGCGGGAAGG
>CALPPK020000061.1 GCA_943325435.2 Bifidobacterium breve | reverse complement strand
GGAACATGCACTGACCATTACAAGGAGGGCACCAACAGCAAGACAACGACGCATCACAGATATGACACTAGGCGTAGTAACGCCCGTAGCCTCAATAGGGTGCGTATGGGTCCCCACATGATGTTGCCAGGAGATGGTGCTGCGGTAAAAGGCGCCAAAGTTCAGCGGGCTTCTCTGCGTCGGGTCTGGATCTTTGCAACCCCATATCGCACCGACATCATTGTGTTTCTCACAGCCATCTGCGTGTCGGCGCTATTGGCCCTTGCTCCGCCGTTGTTGTTCCGGGCGATTCTTGACCGCGCCATTCCCCAGGAGAATCGGGGCCTCATCACGACACTTGCAGTCATCCTTGTATTTGCTGCAATTGCAGATGCTGGCCTCGCCATTGTTCAGCGCTGGTTAAGTTCTCGAATTGGTGAAGGCCTTATTTATGACTTACGTGTCGCACTGTTCGACAAAGTTGAGCAGATGCCCATTGCGTTCTTTACCCGCACGCAGACTGGTGCACTGACAAGTCGCCTTAACAACGATGTTGTTGGTGCTCAGAACGCGGTCACAAACACTTTGGGAAGTGTTGTTTCAAACGTTGTGGTGTTGGTAACAACTTTGGTCGCGATGATTGCACTTGAGTGGCGCTTGACGCTTTTGTCTCTCATCGTTCTGCCACTTTTTATTGTTCCAGCAAAACGCGTAGGACAGAAGTTAGGGTCCATTGCGCGTCAGCAGATGGAAATCAACGCTGAGATGAATACGCAAATGAATGAGCGTTTCAATGTTGCTGGCGCAATGGTCGTGAAATTATTCGGACGTCGTGAGCGTGAAGTTGCAACTTTCTCTGGTCGGGCTGCCGGAGTCCGCGATACGGGAATCAAGGCTGCTCTTTATAGTCGCGTGTTTTTTGTTGCACTTGGTCTTGTTGGCGCAATGGGTGCTGCAGCAATTTATGGAATCGGTGCACACCTTGTGGTGTCTGGTGGAATTTCTGCCGGAACGCTTGTTGCAATGGCGGCATTCGTGCAGCGCATTTATCAACCGCTCACTGGTCTTACGAACGCCCGGATAGAAGTGATCACTGCCTTCGTATCTTTTGATCGCGTATTTGAAGTACTTGATGCACCAGTTGCAATTTTTGACCGCCCCGGTGCAGTTGACCTCGTTGAACCGCGCGGTGAAGTTGAATTCGACAATGTGGTGTTTCGTTACCCACCTGCATCAGAATCATCTGTTGCTTCGCTGGAAGCACCTGGCTCAAGCAGCAGTGACCCTGATGTAGATGTATTGAAAGGTCTTTCGCTGAAGATTGCTAGCGGAGAAACGATTGCCATTGTTGGTTCTAGTGGTTCAGGCAAGAGCACGCTTGCAACATTGGTTCCACGTTTGTATGACGTCACACAAGGGGCAGTGCGCGTTGATGGCATTGATGTGCGTGACTTAACCGGAGATACTTTGCACGATGCCATTGGTGTCGTTACTCAAGACCCACATCTCTTTCATGAATCAATCGGTGACAACCTTCGATACGCAAAGCCCGATGCATCACAAGCCGATATAGAGGCCGCATGTGTGGCAGCACGAATACATGAGACCATCGCCGCCTTGCCAGACGGGTACTCCACTTTGGTAGGCGAGCGTGGATACCGGTTCTCAGGTGGAGAGAAACAGCGCGTAGCTATTGCGCGCATGTTGTTGAAGAACCCAGCCATCATGATTCTGGACGAAGCAACGAGCCATCTCGACAACGAGAATGAAGCACTGGTGCAAGAAGCCCTTGAATCGGCACTGCATGGCCGAACGGCCATTGTGATTGCTCACCGACTATCAACCATTCGTGATGCTGATCGAATTGTGGTTCTTGATGATGGTCTCATTATGGAACAGGGAACTCATGATGAACTGATGGCGCTTGACGCCATGTACGCATCACAAGTTCGTGCCGGTGGTTCCTTCGGACTGTCTGCGCCTTCCGTAGAGTAGACACAATGTCAGCAGAGGTCGAATTCATCAATGGAGTTCCGTCATTCAGTGTCGGACAATTCACTGAGGTTCTCAACCATGTTCTCAAGGCATCTTTCGATGAAGGTGTGTGGGTTGAAGGCGAAATTCAGGGCCTTCGTAAACCGAACCCACACGCCTATTTCACACTGATTGAAAACATTGATGGCGTTAAGGCCCAATTGAATATCAACTTGTTTGCTGGCCCTCTACGTAATGTGCAAGCCAAACTGCGCCAACAAGGAATCGAACTAAAAGATGGACTGAAGGTTCGGCTGTTTGGACGTGTGGAATATTACGGACCGTTTGGAAAATTGAATCTCATCGCCACTGATGTGGATACGCAATTCTCGGCTGGTGATGTGGCTGCCAAACGCGAAGAACTTCTTCGTCAGCTGATGGAAAAAGGTGTTGACAAGGTCAACAAGCGAATTCCAGTTCCACTAGTTCCACTGCGCCTCGGCATCATTTCGTCAAGCCAGGCTGCTGGGTGGGCTGATGCTCAACAGCATCTCACCGAATCCGGAATCGGATTCGCGATCACATTTTGTGATGTACGAGTACAAGGCGACGCAGCTGTGTCACAAATAGTGGCTGCACTAAATTCACTCTCACGCCGAGATGACATTGATCTTGTGATGTTGATGCGTGGTGGTGGTTCTAAAGGCGACCTCGCAGCTTTTGATGATGAGCAAATAGCAATGGCTATTTCAAAATGTTCACATCCGGTATTCACAGGTATCGGTCACGAAATTGATACAAGCATCGCAGACATTGTGGCCCATACGGCAAACAAAACGCCGACCGCGTGTGCTCAGTCCGTCATTGCGATTGTTGAGAGCTTCTTGTCGGAACTCTCATACAGCGCTAGTTCATTGCGGTCACTTACACAAACAGCTGTTGAGAGGGCACGCTCGCGCATCGCAGTATCAGTGGAGCGTCTACGCACTCGGCCCCGCACAGCTCTCGAGCGTCAAACACAAAAACTCATGATGCATGCGGCATCAGTTCGATTGCTTGACCCTGTCACCACCATGGCTCGCGGTTGGAGCATCACGCGTGACTCTTCGGGCAATGTTGTTCGTTCAATTTCAGATATCAAAAAAGGTGACACAGTTGTCACAGCGCTTGCCGACGGCAGCATCACCAGCACAGTAGAAGGAGTTGCCTAATGGCCGCTAAGAAAACAACACAAGCAGCACCAGCCGGTTATGCAGAGGCAATGACCGAGATTGAATCAATTCTGTCTCAGCTTGATTCGAATTCAATTGATGTTGATGTGTTAGCTACCAAAGTTGAACGGGCTTCCTTTCTCATTACGTGGTGCAATGAACGGATTACTGCAGCGCAACTCACTGTTGACACACTTGTTGCTGATATTGAATTTGAAGAGTCCGATTTTGATGAAGAAGACGAAGACGAATGAGCGAAGCCAGCGCAATAATTTCGCGCGTAGATGAAATCCTTACAACTGTTGTCGATGACGAGCGACAGATATGGACACGAGTCGACGAAGATCTTGAAACAGTTTTCGATGAGATTGAATCGTTAGTTCTTGGTGGCGGCAAGCGTCTTAGGCCACAATTTGCCCATTGGGGATGGGTTGCAGCAGGTGGAGACCCGGTCGATGACCAACAGTTCCGCATTGGTGCAGCCATTGAGTTACTGCACGTGTTTGCTCTCTTTCACGATGACGTCATTGACGATGCAGAAACCCGTCGCGGGAACACCACTACTCATCGGCGTATGTCTGACATGCATGGTGCCGAACAGATGGCTGGGGAATCACGTCGATTTGGCGAAGGCGCAGCAATTCTGATTGGTGACATCACGTATGTCATGTCAGACAAGTTGATGGATGACGTGTCGTCGGCTGCGCGCTCTATATGGCATGACCTCCGTATGGAAATGAACATTGGCCAGTATCTCGACACGCTCGGGTCGGCACGCCGCGAACGCCGTATTGAAATAGCTGAAAGAATTTGTCGTTACAAGAGCGCCAAGTACACCATTGAACGTCCGCTGCATCTCGGGGCTGTAGCAGCGAATCTAGAAGCTGGGACCAACCTCATGCCGATGTTGTCGGCGTATGGTTTGCCACTCGGTGATGCATTTCAAATGCGCGATGACATGTTGGGCGCATTCGGAGTTTCTTCAATAACAGGAAAACCTGTTGGTGGAGATTTCTTGGAAGGCAAACCAACACCGATGTTGGCTCGTGCGTACGCTCTTGCGTCAGCTTCACAATTGAAAATTCTCGACTCCATCGGTACACCTGGAATGTCAAGTGATGACGTATCTGCAGTGCAAGAAGTTGTATCTGCAACGGGCGCAGTTGCTGAAATGGAATCACTCATCGTGTCGTTACGCGATGAAGCAGTTGCTTCCTTAGATAAGCAATTGGTTCGTGGCGGTGCGTACGAAGCACTTCTTGAACTTGCAGACGCTGTCACACAACGCGATATTTAAATGGCGGCGTAAATATCTAGAGCATCTTGCAGGGTGATGTCAATCATCACGCCAGGCTCTGCGCGAATTGCTTCTACCCATGGTGGTGCAACTTTGCAGGTAACTGCGATTGGGTCTGCAATTCCTGAACCACTTACAGCAAGCCGTGCAAATGTTGTGGTGTAGGTCGGAGGACGTGCATCGCGGGACAACTCAATTAGTGCCCATGGGTCTGGTGTTGTGCCCGTGCGATTTCCGCCCGATGTGATTTCAGTATTCGAAGTTGCATGGATAGCTCCGCCAGCAAGTCCTGGCCCATCAAGCAGCACTGCGCCACGTACCAATGTTGGTCGGGCACCTGCCAAAAGAAACGCAATGTAGGCACCAAGGCCTCGGCCAATAACGGTGGCTTCACCAATGTGGCGCAGGGCGATATCGGCGTCCGCCATAAGGATTTCAGAGGAATATCCGCCACCTGCCGGAACAGATGACTCACCGTGACCGGTGAAATCAAGTGCCCACACTGGGCCAGCCCAATCAACCGACAGCGTCGACATCATGGCTGCACTTTCACCTAGTCCGTGCAAGAACAACAAAGACCGACCAGTTCCAGAACGAACTTCATGCAATGCAAGAGCGACTTTGTTGTGTTGAAGCATCACTGTGTTCATGACAAGAACTCCAAAATCATTTTGCTGACACCTTCTGGTTCCTCAATGTGAATGAAGTGGCCAATGCCTTCAAGAACTTCTAAACGTCCACTTGCAGGAATCCATGGCAACACATCACGTGGTCGAGCGCCCCAACCCATTGGTTCATCAAATGTGCCGAGTAATCCGAGGAACGGCATTGTGAGTGCCGCCATTCGCAACGATGCCCATTCGGGACGCCATGGACCAAAGCCACCGAAGCGCATTGTGGGATCTAGTTTCCAACGCCAACCATCTGCATCTTGTTGCGCGCCGATTGTTACGAGGTACTCAAGCCATTCAATAGAAAGACGTGGGTTCATTTTTCCTCTGCGCTGTGCGAGGTCAACCAAAGTTCCTGGCTTGCGTTCTGACGCAGCAGCTTCATGACGGAAATCAAGCCATGATCCAATTGAGTCTGCAAGCAATCGCGACTGATCATGGTCGGGAACATCTGGCATGCGACGCTTGCTTGGCATGCCGTCAATATTCACCATCGCTGAAATGCGGTAGGGGCATGAGTCGGCGAGCTGCATCATGAGTGCTCCGCCTTTTGAGTGAGCGATGACAGGAGCAGCTTTGTTGGTGATTAGAGACATCACCGAAAGTGCGTCGCGAATATCTGCATCCCATCCGTAGAGGGCGGCATGTTGGCTGTCGCCATGACCGCGGTGGTCCCAAGCGATAACGCGATATCCGGCAGCGGCGATGAGTGGGGCAAAAACGTCGAACGTGCCAGCAAAGTCAGACCCACCATGAACCAGGAAGAGTGGTGGATTTGATTCGGAGCCCCATTCATAGACCGCAAGTTCAACACCATCGGCATTGTGGCGGTATGAACGGGCTGGGCGTTCAGCGCCAGGGAAGGAGCGAGTCTCAGGAGTCATGAACCATACAGATTAGAACAGTGCCCCGTAAATTCTCTTATGGGGGCGTACTGCACATCAGGCTGTGACGGACATAACATGACATCAATGTTCCTTCGCACGCGACTCCATATGTATTTGTTATGGAGCACTTGCTTGTTCGGATTGCTTGCGTTCTTTTCGTATTTACTAACAGATAGCGAATCATCTTCTTCTGCAACCACAATTGCCATGAGCACAACTAGCACAAGTGTTTCTCCGGCCAACACCGCGCCTCCATTGAAGTACACAGTTCTCCCCGGTGAATCGCTATATGCCATTGCCGAGAAATTAAAAATCAGTGCACCTGCTCTTGTTGCGCTAAACAAAATAAAGAATCCTGATCGTGTTGATGCGGGAACAGTGTTGTTACTGCCTCCGGCAACGGGTTTTGTACCGATAGGTGCAACTACCACCATGCAACCGTGACATTGGTCCTTCCATTCAGTACTCACAACTCCGTACAATGAACTCATGAGCACCGCATTCTGGCCAACACAAGAACACTGGTCCGTTGCAATTCCATTGCACACTCCACATGTTCGTCTCGACTGTTTAGCTAAAACTGGTTTCGTCGCATTACGTAATGCACCGTTTGATGTTCCTGCATCTGAATGGGAATCACTTGAGTACATGGACTGGAAGAGTGGTGGCGATACAAACTTTGCACCGCTTGCTTCTGCTGACGGTGAACTTGATTGCCGTGGTTTTTGGGACAAGGGTAAAACTGACAAAGATGCACTGTGGACTTCGAACGCAGCATCTGCACCGACACTGAAGAAATACGTTGATTCCATTGGTGCAAATTTTGGTCGGGTGCGCATCATCAAGTTAGAGCCACAAAACCACGAGCAGGCTTTGCGCAACATTCATCGTGATGACAACAACCGCTTTAATCCAGACAATGAGGGCTGGGTAGTTCGTACTTGG
>CALPPK020000060.1 GCA_943325435.2 Bifidobacterium breve | reverse complement strand
AGAGAGCCGAGTTCTCCACCCATTCCGGTGATGAGTACTCGACGATTTTTCATATCGACAAACCAGTTGGTCGTTGTCCGAAGGACATCTACCGCAGGTTGTGTACTCCGAGAATCAATTCACGAGCCCATGTATCAAGCTGGCGACCACCGATGTTCTCGGTGATGATGATGGCTTGTGATGGATCATCGATCATTCCGCTCCAGCGGATGTACCCACCGATGATGCCGAGCAAACGATCGCCGACTTCTTCTGAGTGAATGATGAGTTTTTGGTTGCGGCCGAGCATTCCCTGGAGTTCTTTGTAGAACACTTTCAAGAAGGCATCGGTGTCATCAGCGCCACTGAGTGGGCGATGGTGGTACGGCATATTGAGTTCTTCGTACGCGTGCAGGTTGTGGGGCGCAGCAATGATGGAAACAACGAGGTCGAAATGGTTCTCGCGCAGCCAAATGATTTCTTCTTGACGACGAACGCGGCGATGGTTGTCGCCGTATCCCCCTGGTCGCTCACAAATGGCAAGGCAATCCTTGATGATCCAGGTGAAATTACGAGGGGTAATTCCAAGGGCCCATTTTCCGCGAAGTTTCGGGGGCATTCAGGTCTCCTTGAAAGTGTTGGCTCGGTCCGGCGGCGCAAAAACGCCGCACATCAAGTTACCCCAGCAACTGCAGTATGAGCCTCTGTTTACTGCGACGAATTTCACGATTTTCCCCGATATCGCAGGCCAAGGTCTCGCCGCGGGCAACTGCCATGATGCGCTCGAGGGTGGCGAGGTCTGGTGGGTAGGGGTCTGACAGCCAGCGGCGAAGGGCACGGCGGGCAAGGGGGGCTGGGGCAGCTGCCAAAGCCACAGCATCGGTGGGGTCGATATTCAGGGCTAGTTCTTCCAGCAGGTCGTTGTCGTCGCGCAACACATCAGCACTGCGAACAAGAAGTGGCACAGGGTCACGCAAGGAAATTTCTGTCATCAGGGGCAAAAGCTCGTTACGTACGCGATTGCGCTGAAACTTTGGGTCTGTATTGGTGGAATCAGTAATGGTTGCGATTCCTGCGTCAGCACACACCGCATGAGTATCACTGCGACGCAACGCTAAGAGGGGGCGCGAGAATCCAGGTCGCATAGCACCAAGACCTTGCGCACCGGCTCCACGCAACAAGTTGATAAGAACCGTTTCTGCTTGGTCATCCGCTGTGTGACCAGTCATTACGTTGTCAGGCATAACGCCGTACCGTGCTGCACGGGCTCGAGCTTCTAAGTTCGGCCCGTGTTCCACTTGCACCGAATGCACGATGACTGTGATGCCAAGTGATTCTGCAACGGGGTCAATTACATCGATATCGCTGGCTGATTCGGTGCGCAAGCCGTGATCAACATGAATAGCGGTGACAATGAGCCCGTGCGCGTGGGCCAACAGCATGAGGGCCATGGAATCGGGTCCACCCGAGACAGCGCATGAAACAGCCGTACCAGCAGGTGGGAAAGTGCAGCGACGAAGTAGATCGTCGATCAAGAAAAGTTGTTACTTCTGCTTGAGGGCTTGGCGTTGGCGGCGGTTTGGATAGCGGCTTGCGCTGACCTTGGCTACATAGCCAGCAAATACGGAAGCTACTGCCCCGATACTTCCGATGAGGAGGAATACACCGATCCACCAATGCCATACATTCGCTGCGAACATGTCTCTAGCGTAGCCAATGGCGGCCGCTGCAACCTATTACCGTGCTTATTCCGATTCGGATTCTGGCCCAAAGCAGGCAAGGAGACGGTCGGTGAAGCCCTCTGGCAGATGATCGCGCTTTGCCTTCGTGCGCACAATGGTGCGTAATTCGGCATGGAATTCATAGGCGCCTTGGCAATCGGTGCATCCGGTGAGGTGCGCCATGATCTCTTCAATTCGGGCGTTCGGCAGCTCTGAATCGAGGAACAATTCCAGTTCTTTCAGTGTTTCTTGGCAATTTGGCATATCGATGGCTTTGCTCGCTCTGGCGACTACTCGCCGGTTCCCTCAATTGTCAGGGGCTCAACAATGAGCCCTCTTTCACGTGCGTACTCGTACAACATCTTTTGCATCGCTTTTCTTCCCCGATGCAGGCGAGACATCACTGTGCCGATGGGGATTTCAAGCATTTCAGAGATTTCTTTGTAGGAAAAGCCATCAACATCTGACAAAAGCACTGGCATCCGGAAATCTTCCGGCAAATCTTCGAGGGCGCTTTTCACTTCGTCATCTGTAAAAAGTTCGAGCATCTGGTCTTCTGCTGAACTGCTGAGTTGTGATTGATCAATGGAACCCAAGCGCTTGTATAAAAAGAGTTCTTCAACATCATCGAGTTCAACTTCAGTGCCTTTTCGCTTTTGCGCGTTGTACTTATTGATGTATGTGTTTGTCATTATGCGAAACAACCACGCACGTAAGTTTGTACCTTCTTGAAAAGTATGAAACGAACGCCAACCTTTGATGTAAGTCTCTTGCACTAAATCTTCAGCGTCTGAACGACTTCGTGTCATGCGCAATGCAGTAGAAAACAATTGCGGCGCATATTGCATAGCATCACTAGTGAACTGTTCTTGTGCGCTCATTTTGTGAGAGATGCGTTACTAATGATGACGGTGTTTTTTGGCTTTGATTGCTGCATCAACTGAGAGTGTGAATCGCTCCATCAAATCAGCCAATACAACTCGCTCTTCTGGTTCAAAATCATTCATCACAGAAAACAAAATTGCGCGGCGGCGATCATTAACTTCACCATGAATGCGACGTCCGCGTTCTGTTACAGAAATTGCGACGACGCGACCATCGCCTGCATGCTCAACGCGCTCGGCCAAGTTGTCTTTGATAAGACGTTGCACTGCACGTGTTGCAGTACTTGGGTCAATGCGAAGGTATTCGGCCAAGTCGCCCATACGACATGTATCAACAGTGACAAGAAGTTCGAGTGCATCCATTTGGCCTGGCTCGATTGCACTGCCGCCAATGCCAAAGATGGCGTCGCGTGCTTGGCTTGCTGTTGCCCCACGGCGAATTTCGCGCCATGCCCGACCTATGCGACCGGCTATCTCGCGATCGAGATCACTGGTGGGGTCTGCCTGTGTCTTTGTGTTCGTCATGTACTTACTAGGGTACCCACATGGCAGACAACGAAATAGGTCAGGACCGACCAGAAACCCCTATCGATGCGCTGGGGATCATGGCGAGTCAGCAGGCCATTCTTGGGCCAAACCTGCGTCAGATTGAGATGTATACGCGGCGTGGTCTTTTGTCACTTTTATGGCACGAACCAGACACCGCAGAGCAAAAGGTAGGCGTTGTCATGGTGGGCGGTGCCATGGGAGGAACTCTCGGGCCTGGCGACAGTCTGTTTCACGCTTTGGGCGAAGCGCTCGTATCAGTAGGTGTGCCTTCTATTCGTCTCAGTTATCGCAAACCGAACGACATGGATTCGTGCTGTGTCGATACGGCCGCTGCTGTGCAACTACTAGTGGGCAGCGGTGCTGATGCCGTGGTCATCATGGGCCACAGTTTTGGCGGAGCAGTTGCCATTCGCGTGGCAGTCGGATTATCTGAGATGGTGTGCGGTGTTGTCACCTTTGCAACGCAATCAGCTGGCTGTGAAATAGCTGGTGGTCTGCAATCACGACCGTTGTTGATGTTCCACGGTGACAGTGACTCTATTTTGCCTCTTGAGGCCAGTGAAGTTGTGCGAGCAATCGCTGGTACGGGAGACTTACACGTTATGTATGGCGATGATCACTTGTTAGCAAAAAGTCACGATGTGATGTTTTCCACCACGATGGACTGGCTGAACACAGTCTTCGCCGGTGTTGCTTCATGATTGCTTCACCAAAGAACGTTGTTGTCCTTCTTCTCGACAGTTTGAATCGCCACGAACTTGGCGCATACGGCGGCGGCAATTTCGATACACCGAATCTTGATCGCCTTGCTGCGCGCTCTGTTCGTTTCACGAACCATCACACTGGTTCTTTGCCGTGCATTCCCGCGCGACATGACATTTTGGTTGGTGCATGGGATTTCTTGTGGAAGCCGTGGGGCTCTATTGAATTATGGGAAGAACCGATCACTGCTTCTTTGCGTCGCGCCGGTGTAGTTACCCAACTCATTACTGACCACCCGCATTTGTTTGAAGTTGGTGGCGAGAACTATCACACTGACTTCACTGCATGGAGCTATGAACGTGGACACGAAAGTGATGCATGGAAAACTCGTCCCGATGCATCATGGCTAGGTGCACCATCGTTTGGTCGTGGTCATACTCATTACGACAACTCACGTGGATTCTTCAAAGGTGAAGAAGACTTCCCCGGCCCGCGCACCATGCAAGCGACTGCTCGGTGGTTATTAGAAGATGCGCCAGTGCATCGTGCACAAGGCGAGCGGTTCTTTTTATTCGTTGATGAATTTGACCCGCATGAACCCTTTGATACTCCAGCTCGTTGGGCTGACAGGTATGACGACACCTGGGAAGGTGACCACTTGGTATGGCCGCCATATGCCATTGACGCAATAAAAGAAGGTGTTCTGACTGAACGTGACGCGGTGCAAGTGCGCGCGCAGTACGGCGGGAAATTATCAATGATTGACCATTGGTTGGGCAAAGTTCTTGACTCTCTTGACGCAACAAACGCGTGGGAAGACACAGTTGTGGTGTTGTGTACAGATCATGGGCATTACTTGGGCGACAAAGATGTGTACAACCGTGATGTTTGGGGAAAGCCCGGCATTCCGGTGTACAAACCACTTGGCCATATACCAATGCTTATTGCGTGGCCCGGAGTTGCACCAACTACGAATGATGCACTCACCACGTCAACAGATATTCACGCAACGCTTGCAGACATTTTTGATGCACCAATCAAGCACACTGCACACGGTTCATCACTTGTGCCGCTGTTGAATGGTTCGTCATCGCAGGTACGAGATTGGTTGCTTACCGGTGTGTGGGGCCGCGAAGTACAACTAGTAACCAACGATTGGCGCTACACACGCGGACCACAAGGCAAAAATATGCCACAAACAATGTGGTCAAACAGGTGGAGCACAATGCCTATTGCTTCAATGCCTGATTTCAAAATGCCAATGCCTGATTCGCGCGCTGTTCTTGATTACATGCCAGGCAGCACGATTCCTGTTATTCGTCAGCCATTCCGTGAAGGCGACATGTTGCCGTTCTGGGGTTATGCCAAGCAATACGAAACAATGATGTTTCACCGCGGCGAAGACCCCGATGAAACTGTGAACCGAATTGACGACAGCATTGCAAAAGATGCTGAAGAATTATTGCGAGTCGCTTTGCATCAGGTGAATGCACCATCCGAACAATTTGAGCGGTTGGCCCTTACTTAAATCTGTGATGTGCGTTGGCGAATCGCCAGAACACATAGCGCAATCAGCATCAGTAGTCCTGCGATAACTGTTACAAGAACGAATGTGCCATGTGGCAGACCGAAACTCACCACAATGTCACCGGTGACTCCAGCAGGAACAGTAATCATTGGCATTGCTGCAGACAAACCAGTAAACGCAACTGCTTTTCCACCGACAGAAATATTCATGCCAGGTGTAATGGGGCGAGACAGCAACACTTTGCCACCAGTTGATGACGTGATTGAAACTCCATCGGCGGTGTCAGTAACAACAACTCCGGCATCGTGGTACGAAACAGTGGTGGGCTTGGTTGCAGCAGTATTGGTGTACAACACCCACGCAGGTTGTTCGTATGAAATGGCCCAGCCAGTAGGGCCCGCAGCATCAAACCATTGTTGTTGCTGACCACGTTGCACCATCACAGCGGTGATGCCCATCAGTTCAATCCATGTCTTACCAGTAGTGGGTTCCACTGTGAACAATGCAGGTGCCGTGGCTTCGCTAGACCATCCAAACACCCGTGTTTGTAGGAGGTTTTCGAGACCCTCATGTGGCATTGCGGAATAACCGGTAACGAATTCGGCATCAATATTGGCCGCCTGAATAACGTTGCCGTCGGCCATTTCAGTAGCAGTTACAGCACCAGGAGCATTCGGAACTAGACGAAAGCGACCGCGCTTGCGTTCAATTGTCATTGCACCAGCTAAATCTGACTGCAGCACAAACACTCGATGACCCGAGAGAACCGAATACTGATTAGCTATTGCAGCGCGTGAAGCAGGCGCATTGCGATCACCAGGCATTGCAGGCGATGGGCTGGCATACATCAACCATCCAGTCGTTGCTACAACGGACACAATTAGTAACGGTGCAAACACCCGTTGACCATATGTAATGAAGATGTGATGCGCAATAGGTATTGCAATGAACAGCAGTGCTGTCAACAACATTGGAATCAGTCGGGGCCGCAACGCAGTGAGCGCTAGCCACACAACCGGTGCAATCCAACGCCATGTATGTACAAATTGGGTGCGAGTGGAACCGGCGGAAGGTGCTGCTTGCAGGGCACGCATCACCACCATCACTACGAGAAACGCAGCGAATGGTTGAAAGCGAAATGGCCAACGAGTTGGGCCAAGAATGCTTGGCCCCAACATGCCAACGCTGACTATGCCTGCGATAACTGCATCAACACGCACAATGCGGCGTACAGCCTGCGAAGTAACAACCCAGTACACAGCTAATGGCAACACCCACGTTATGTAGGTAATGGGCTCAAACATAAAGCCTTGGCCAGCAAAGCCATCTACATATGGCTGCACGAAAGGGGAGAACGACAACACCAACGCATCGAGTTGGTGAGTAAGGAATCCATCGT
Source organism: Bifidobacterium breve (assembly GCA_943325435.2). The sequence continues at coordinate 215 of CALPPK020000060.1, read as the reverse complement.
TGAATAAACCGTGGGGCGCGCGAGCTGCCCATTCGGCAAATACTTGTGCTGATACCCATACCGGCGACGACACCAACGCAGTAGCTACGCACGCTGCGGTATAAATCAATGCTTCACGTGTGCGCCATGTGCGCGTGAACAATTGTTCAAGACCAACGATGAGCGCAACGACACCGCCAGCGATCATGGCGTGAGGCCAGCCAGCGCTGACCAGT
>CALPPK020000059.1 GCA_943325435.2 Bifidobacterium breve | reverse complement strand
TTTCTCACGAATGTTGTTCGCAGAAAACTCATCGAAACTTTCAGCACAGTCGCCAGCTTGCAACAGGAATGCATTTCCGGCCGCAACTTGGGCAAGTGATGCCTGCAACGAACGTGCTTCGCCAGCAAACACCAGTGGTGGGAATGCAGAAATTTGCGAAAGAGCACGGTCGCGCGCAGCAACATCAGGCCATTGGTCGCGCACTTGACCAAAAGGCAAGCCTCATCCGTATTCCTGGTGATCGTTCCGCCAGCCTTCGTGCAGCATTGCGCCAGGCTTCAGGCGACGGCGAGACCCTCGATGCCGGTAACGCTGAACTTCACCGCCTCACGACTCCTGTCTCTCTTGACAAGACCGTGGGCGACGACGGCGACGCAACTCTTGGTGACCTCATGGCTAACGGCCAAGGAACTCCAGAAGATGCCGTCATGGCAATGGTTGACACCGAGCTTCTCGATGAACTTCTTGGCACTCTCGATGACCGTGCCCGTTATGCCGTTGAAGCCCGTTTTGGACTTCTTGACGGAGAGCGCAAGAGCTTCCGCGAAGTCGGCGAAGACTTGGGCGTCACAGCCGAAGCTGCTCGTCGCCTTGTGAGCCGTGCTGTTGAAGGTCTGCGTGACGATGCCGAGCGCATCCTCGCAGTCTGATCAGTAATTACTTATTAATTCCCATTGCGTTGACCCCTCGTTTAGCGCAAGGCTAGGAAACTATGGCTCGTAGCTGGACACCTTCTTCATGGCAATCTTGTGTTGCCGAACAACAGCCGCAATGGCCTGATGCTGCTGCGCGCGACCGTGCTCTTTCGCAAATTTCTGCATTCCCACCACTGGTGTTTGCTGGCGAAGCACGTTCGTTGCAGGCATCACTTGCCCAAGTTGCAGCCGGAAATGCATTCCTGTTGCAAGCTGGCGACTGTGCTGAAAGTTTCGATGAGTTTTCTGCAAATAACATTCGCGAGAAATTGCGCGTCATCTTGCAGATGGCAGTTGTGCTTACGTATTCAATGGGAGTTCCCGTTGTAAAGGTCGGTCGTATGGCCGGACAGTTCGCTAAGCCACGTTCCTCACCGTTCGAAAAAATCGGTGATCTTGAATTGCCTTCATTCCGCGGACACATTGTTAATGACGTGCACCCGAATGCCGAAGCTCGTATCCCTGATCCTCAACGCATGGTGCAGGCATACCACCAGTCAGCAAGCACACTGAACCTTCTTCGTGCTTTCACTAAGGGTGGATTCGCCGATCTCAATCGAGTGAATGCATGGACCCAAGAATTCGTCGCTTCTAGCCCAGAAGGCCAGCGCTACGTTGCACTGTCAGCAGAGATTGAACGTGCACTTGATTTCATGCGTGCCTGTGGCATTGATACAGAGAACTACTCATCACTGCATGAAGTGGATGTCTACACAAGCCATGAAGCTTTGTTACTCGGCTACGAAGAAGCATTGACGCGTCAAGATTCACTTACTGGTCAGTGGTATGACTGTTCAGCGCACATGTTATGGATTGGCGAGCGTACCCGTCAGCTTGATGGCGCACATGTTGAATTCCTTCGTGGCGTTGGCAACCCCATTGGTTGCAAAGTTGGCCCCACCACTTCTCCTGAATTCGTTCTTGAATTGTGTGAAGCACTGAACCCGGCTCAAGTGCCTGGTCGACTTACTCTCATTAGCCGAATGGGCGCAGACAAAGTAGAAGATTCTTTGCGTCCACTTCTTCATGCAGTTCGCGATGCAGGGCATCCTGTTGTGTGGGCATGTGACCCTATGCATGGCAACACCTTTACTGCGCCAAACGGCCGCAAGACTCGCCACTTCGAATCAATTGTTGATGAGATTTCAGGTTTCGTTCGTGCTCACAAGGCCGAAGGCACATGGCCAGGTGGAATTCATATCGAACTCACCGGCGACGACGTCACAGAGTGCACTGGCGGCACAGATGATCTCACTTCTGATGACCTTGATGATCGGTACGAGACAATTTGCGATCCACGCTTGAATGCCCGTCAATCACTTGACCTTGCCTTCCGAGTAGCCGAACTTATTCGCGACGCAGTCTGACATGTCGGTTCTAGACGCGGCCTTTGGCCTTGCTGATGCTTGGCCCGTTACCGAATCATCAATTGCAGTTATTCACGCCGGCGGAACCGAATTCCATGGCGACGAACTTCGACGCCAACGCATTGCATCAGTTAGCAAGCCTCTTGCTGCGTGGGCTGTGTTGATTGCCATCGAAGAAGGAAGTATTTCCCTATCCGATGCTGTCGGACAAACTGGTTGCACAGTGGAGCACCTTCTTGCTCATGCAGGTGGCTACGGCTTCGATGGAGTGAAACCGCTCAATCGGCCAGGCACTAAGCGCATCTATTCCAATACTGGATTTGAGATGCTGGCAGAACACGTTGAACACTCAACCGGAATTGCATTTGTTGAGTACATCGACGATGCAGTGTTTGCTCCACTAGGAATGCACAACACAGCACTTGAAGGATCATGCGCAAAAGATGTGTACTCAACTGTTGGCGACATGGTTCTTTTCCTAGAAGAACTTCGCTCCCCCACATTGATTGCACCTGAAACATACATGCGTGCGATCACTCCTGCGTTTCCTGACCTTGCCGGCGTTGTGCCTGGCATTGGAAGTTTTGATCCGTGCCCCTGGGGGCTTGGCGTTGAAATACGCGGACACAAAACACCGCATTGGACAGGAACTCGAAACTCGTCTTCAACCTTTGGTCACTTTGGCGGCATCGGCACATTCATGTGGGTTGACCCTGTTGCAGACGTTGCATGCGTCATGATTGCTGAACGCGAATTCGACGAGTGGGGCATGGATCATTGGCCGATATTCAATGACGCAGTTCTCTCTTGCCTCGGGAGATAAAAATGACATCAACACAAAAGACGGGAAAAATCGCCACATTCACCATGGGCATTGGACCCCTACTGATTTGCGGATTCAGTGTGCCGATGTCGGTGAGCATGATCTTTCCAGCCCTGAGTGACCTGCAAGACAAATACGACTTCTCGGACGCTGGTCTTGGCTTTATTGCGGCTGCAGGATTCCTCGCATCACTCTTAGTGTCGTTGTTTGTTGCGCCATTTGCAGACCGCGGTAAACCGAAGAAACTGGTTCTCGCCGCATTGATTTTGGCTTCGCTCGGGTCCACACTTTTTGCATTCGGAAGTTCACTGTGGATGTTTGTTCTTGCACGTGGCATTTCCGGAGCAGCATTAGGAACTAGTGGTCCAGCCATCAAGGCCATCGCAGCCAACATTGACAAAACACGCGCGGCAGAACGATTGGGTCGTTTACGTGGCGTGGAACTTGCCGGCTTTACGGGCGGGCCACTTATTGGTGCACTGCTCATTTCCCCGTTCGGTTTACGCGGAGCATTTCTTGTCTTCTCGGTCTTCGCACTTGTTGCTTTTGCGATTGTTGCACCACGTGAATTGCCATCGCTTCCTACTACCGACGACTCGAAACGACTCAGCATTGAGTTGTTGAAGTACCGGCCCATTCGTGCAGCGGCTCTTGCATCGCTCACGTTGTTTATTCCCGTCGGTATCTACGATTCGTTATGGGACCGCTACATCACGGATCGCGGCGGAAACAACTTCATGGTGGGAATGACATTCTTGTTGTACACCATTCCGTTTATCCTCCTCGGTGCCAAAGGTGGGCGGCTCGCAGATAAAAAAGGGGCTGCACGCATGACCGTCGTCGGCATCTTCTTAACTGCACCCATGGTGATGTTGTACGGATTCTTGCCGAGCGCTTTTCTTCTCGTAAGTTTCAGTTTGGTTGAAGGCGTAATCGGCGCACTATCTATTCCCGCTACACAATCACTGATGGCTCAAGTGGCGCCGCATGGTCGCGCAAGCGCAGCACAAGGTTTAAACGGAACCGGCGACCTCATCGCAGGCTCCATCATGGCGCTTATTGCACCAGTCATTTATGGCTCTCATGGCCCCGAAGCAACGTTCACATTTGCTGCTGTATTGATGGTTATATGTGGAACGGCGGTGGCCCTCATGTTGAGAACCACCGCCGACTCGCGTTCTGCGACCTAAGTCGCAATTCAGTTGTTGATTATTTAGCTATTGATTATTTAGCTAAGGCGCTCAACGATCATTGCCATACCCTGGCCACCACCGACGCACATGGACTCCATGCCGTAGGTCTTGTCTTCCCATTGAAGACCATTGATGAGGGTTGTCATGATGCGTGCACCGGTCATACCGAATGGGTGACCAAGAGCAATTCCACCACCGTGGATGTTGAGCTTGTCCATTGGAATTCCGAGGTGCTTTGCTGAAGGAAGAACCTGTGCAGCAAATGCTTCGTTGATTTCAACAAGGTCGATTTGATCGATTGTCATGCCTGCGCGCTTGAGAGCTTGACGGCATGCTTCGATTGGACCAAGGCCCATGATTTCTGGATTCAAGCCAGAAACACCTGATGACACGATGCGAGCAAGTGGGGTAAGGCCCAATTGCTTTGCGCGTGTATCGCTCATGACAAGTACTGCAGCAGCACCATCGTTGAGTGGGCAAGCGTTTCCTGCTGTGACTGAACCGTCTGGGCGGAACACTGGCTTCAACTGTGAAGTTGCTTCATACGTTGTTCCTGCACGAGGACCATCATCTTTTGAAACAACAGTGCCGTCTGGAAGCGTGATCGGTGTGATCTCGCGCTCGAAGAAACCATTTTCTTGGTGAGCAACAGCCAAGTTATGTGAACGAACACCGAAGTGATCCATATCTTCGCGGCTCACGCCTTCGATCTGAACAACATTCTCTGCTGTCTGACCCATTGCGATGTAAGCGTCTGGCAAACCAGTTGGCGGTGTCCATACTGCTGCTCCACCCTCTGCGCGCGCACGTGTGCGCACTGAAGAGTCTTTGAAGATTGCGTTTGGAGCTGAGTCGCTTGCACCTGATGCGTAACGGCTCACTGTTTCAACACCAGCAGCGATGAAACAATCGCCCTCTCCGGCGCGAATGGCATGAGCAGCCATACGAATTGTCTGCAATGAAGATGAGCAGTAACGGTTAACAGTTACTCCTGGAACATCATCAAGGCCAGCAAGAATTGCGACCATACGACCGATGTTGAATCCACCTTCACCTGCAGGCTGACCAATTCCCATAATGAGGTCTTCCACTTCGGAACCCTTCACTTGAGGAACCTTGGCCATCAGTGCACGCACAATTTGGGCTGCAAGATCATCAGGACGCATGTCCTTGAGCGAACCCTTGTTGGCGCGGCCAATTGGGCTGCGGGCTGTGGCGACAATAACTGCTTCAGGCATGGGGTCTCCCTTGTTTGTGGTTCGCGTAGCGAACCGACCCTCCGAGAGTAGTCAAACTGCCACCAAAATCAGTCCTCGAACTGAGCACAGGCTATTTCCGCCTATTAAGGTCGGGATTTATGGATTTCCCAGCTGTCTCCCTTGCCGATATCGACCTTTCTTCACAAGAGTTCTGGGCCAAACCCCGCGACTGGCGTGAAGGTGCCTTTAAGACGCTTCGCGACGAATCGCCATTTCAATTCTTTGATGAATATGTCATGGAAGATTCCCCGTTCCCTCCTGGCCGTGGGTACCGCGCACTCACCCGTCACGACGACATTTGGCATGTAAGCCGTAACGCTTCGCTTTTCTGCAGTGGTCAAGGTTCAAACATCGGAGACCTGCCCGTTGAACTGAACGAGTTCTTCGGATCCATGATCAACATGGACGACCCAAAACATTTCCGCCTACGCAGCATTGTGGCTAAAGGTTTTGGACCGCGTGAAATTGGTCGCGTGGAAGACCTCGTCAAGATCCGTGCTGGAAAAGTTGTTGACCGTTTACTGGCGGAATTTTCCGAGCGTACGTGTGACTTCGTTGAGCAGGTAGCGGCTCCAATGCCATTGCAAATCATTTGCGACATGATGGGCGTCCCAGAGTCAGACCATGCAGATATTTTCCGTTGGACCAACACCATCCTCGGCGTTGGTGACCCAGAGTTCGTGACTTCATACGAAGACCTCATCACTGTAGGCATGGAAATCTTTGCCTATGCACAAGCACTTGGTGAAGATCGCAAGGCAAACCCTCGCGACGACATCACGAGCGTCATGATGGCCGCCGAAGTTGATGGCGAACGACTCACCGCTCAAGAGTTCGGCTCATTCTTTATCTTGTTAGTTGTTGCAGGAAACGAGACAACACGTAACGCAATCAGTCACGGCATGAAATTGCTCACCGATAATCCAGATCAGAAGAAGATCTGGTTCGATGACTTTGACACACACAACCGCACAGCCGTTGAAGAAATCGTTCGTATGGCTACTCCAGTGATTCACTTCCGTCGTACTGCGCTACAAGACACCGAGATCAACGGTCAGAAGATCCTTGAAGGCGAAAAAGTAGTGATGTTCTATTCGTCTGGAAACCGTGACGAGCGCATCTTTGCCAACCCACATCAATTCAATGTCACACGTGAAATTGCACCTGCACAAATTGGCTTTGGCGCCGGTGGCCCTCACTTCTGTCTCGGAGCAAACCTCGCTCGTCGTGAAGTGTCCGTAATGTTTGGTGAAATCGCACGTCGCATGCCTACATTGCGCGCAGAGGGCGAACCTGCTTACCTGCAGAGTTCGTTCATCAACGGCATCAAGCGCCTTCAGTGCTCTTGGTAATCCGTAATTGCGCAATCGCCTTCACATGTTCAGTTAATGGGTGCTGCGGATTCAGCGTGTAACCACTCCAGTTTTCCAGCACACACCTCAGCACTAGTTCGGTCTGTACTAATCGCTGAAGCACCATATGAACCTGACTACGAGAACGCTCGGTGAGATCGGCAATGTTGGAAGCCGAGTGCTCCCTTGGGCTGCGCCCCAAAATGCACAAGACATCACTCTCAACACCAGGGCTCAAAACTTTGAACGGGTTGTTATCACTGATATGTGGAAATCTCATACCACTATGTGTGCATGAGGCGGGGCTGTTCGGAAATTCATACGTA
>CALPPK020000058.1 GCA_943325435.2 Bifidobacterium breve | reverse complement strand
ATGACCGTGACCGTTCAATCGGTCTCCCAGAACGCCAATGCGACCATTGCCCACGTCACGATGGTCGGAGTCGAAGGCGCTGACGCCACTGAGGGCTGGCGGTTGTTGGCAGGGGGCACCGTGCTTTCGCCGATTGCTCTTCCGGTTGGCGCACTTGGTGTGCCCTGTGCCACTACATCAGCCGACGTTGTGGCCTCGTGCGACATGGCATTTCCTGCATCTGAAGGCTCCGTGACCATTGCGTACCTTCGAGCAGGGCTGCAATCTCAGTGGTCTCGCCAGTAAGAACGGCTACCGTTGTAGGTGAATACAACGGCGTATTCAACTGATTGGAGATAACCCCCATGGCTGAACCATTTGATCTTGTGGTCGTTGGCGGCGGACCTGGCGGATACGCGTCTGCGTTCTATGGCGCCTCTGCCGGCTTATCAGTAGCTCTCGTAGAAAAAGACACCATCGGTGGAACATGTCTGAACCGTGGGTGCATCCCTGCGAAAGCATTTCTTGAAACCGCAGCAGCTCGACGCCATGTTGAACATGCAGCCGAGTTCGGAATTGCAGCAACTCTCGGCGCAACCGATTTCGCAGTTGCACAAGCCCGCAAGCAAAAAATTGTCGATGGCTTAGTCAAAGGTCTCACCGGTTTGGTGAAGGCAAAAAAGGTCACATACGTACTCGGAGTGGGCGCATTGAATGCAGACAACTCAGTCACGGTTACTGCTGCAGACGGAACAAAGACTGAACTCGCAGGAAAGAACGTCGTTCTTGCTGCCGGAAGTGTTCCTCGCGTCATCCCCGGTTTTGAACCTGGTGGTCCTGTCATGACTTCTGATGAAGTGTTGATGCTTGATCGCATTCCTGCACGCATCGCCGTAATTGGTGGGGGCGCAATCGGATGCGAATTTGCTTCAGCGTTTGTTGATCTTGGTGCAGAAGTCACCATCTTGGAGGGCTTGCCAAAGATTCTTCCTGGCCTTGACGCCGACCTCGCAAATGTTGTGGTGCGTTCATTCGGAAAAAAGAAGATCGCAATCAAAACTGGCGTTGCAGTGACTGGTCACAAACCGACAGGCAGTGGGTCGACAGTCGTTTCATTCGGTGAAGGTGAGACGCTTGAAGTCGACGCAGTCATCGTGTCTGTCGGACGTCGTCCGTTTACAGATCAATTAGGACTTGCGAATACCAAGGTTGCAGTGAGCGATCGCGGATTCGTAGAAGTAGATGCTTACTGCCGCACGAACGTTGCAAATGTGTATGCAGTTGGTGACCTCATCAATACGCCACAACTTGCACACGTTGCATACGCCGAAGCGATTCTCGTAGTGAAACAAGTTCTCGGTGAAACAGCAATACCTGTTGATTACGACCGTGTTCCTTGGGCAATCTATTGCAGCCCTGAAGTTGCATGGGCTGGCCCAGGCGAAGAAGCTGCAAAAGCTGCTGGCTACGATGTTGTTGTTGCAAAACATCAGTTCCGTGCAAACAGTCGTGCAATGATCATTGGTGAAACTGACGGTCTTGTGAAAATCATCGCCAAGAAAAACCCAGATGGCACTGCTGGTCAAGTTCTCGGAGTACACATGGTCGGACCATGGGTTACTGAACAACTCTCTGGCGGTTATTTGGCTGTCAACTGGGAAGCAACAGTGGAAGAAATTGCTCATTTCATTCAGCCGCATCCGAGCCTCTCCGAACTTTTCGGCGAGACCGTGATGTCGCTCACCGGCCGAAGCATCAACGCGTAACAATCAGGACACACACAAAATGGCAGAGATCACACTTCCTCAACTTGGCGAAACAGTTACCGAAGGAACCATTACGAAATGGTTTAAGAAAGTCGGCGACACTGTCGCACTCGACGAACCACTTTTCGAAGTTTCTACAGACAAAGTTGATACCGAAGTTCCATCGCCAATTTCTGGTGTTCTCACAGAGATTCGTGTAGCCGAAGGGGACACCGTTCCTGTCGGCACCGTCATTGCCGTCGTCGGCGACGCATCTGCCGCTCCTGTCGCCGCAGCTCCTGCCGCTTCGGCGGCTGTCGTCACGGCTGCTCCCGCCCCCGCGCCTGTCGCTTCAACCCCGGCAGCCGCTCCGTCGACTCTCACAAGTTCGAACGTCTCCGAATCAACTCCGGCGTCCGCGACCGTCGCTTCGGCGCCGACATCGTCCGACGGTTCAAGTACTTCGGCGGTGTTGTCGCCGGTGGTGCGCAAGCTCATTGCGGAAAACAATCTCAATGCTGCGTCAATTACAGGCACTGGTCCTGGTGGCCGCATTACGCGTGACGATGTTCTGGCAGCAATTTCGCGCGGTGGCAACACAGCCGCTGCAGCTCCTTTAGCAAGTGCACCACAGCGTGCTGCTGCACCGAAGGCAGTTGCTGGTGCTCGTGACGAAGTTGTCGCGTTGTCGAAGATTCGTCAGGCAACAGGCGCACACATGGTGGCAAGCAAGGCAATTAGTCCTCACGTTCTCAGCGTTGTCGAAGTTGACTATGCAAATGTTGATGTCACTCGACTTCGTGTCAAAGAAGAGTTCAAAGCACAAGAAGGCTTCAGCCTTACCTACTTGCCGTTCATTGCGCGTGCAGTTGTTGATGCATTGGCAGACTTCCCACACATGAACTCGTCTCTTGGCGACAATGAACTCATTGTTCATCGTTATGTCGATCTTGGTATCGCAGTTGACCTTGATTACCAGGGGCTTCTGGTTCCTGTAGTACGTGATGCAGAAGGTAAGCGACTTCGTGCGTTGTCACGCGAGATCAATGACCTTGCCACACGTACACGCAGTCGTCACTTGTCTCCAGATGAAATCTCGGGTGGCACATTCACCATTTCTAATAATGGTTCTGCAGGTTCTGTTTTGACCATGCCGGTTATCAATCAGCCGCAAGTTGCAATTTTGTCGACTGATGCAATTTCAAAGAAGCCAGTAGTTATCGAAGTTCCTGGGTTCAGCGAAAGTATTGCTATTCACCCTGTGGGCAACTTGGCAATGGCATGGGATCATCGTGCATTCGATGGTGCATATGCAGCCGGCTTCTTGTCACGCGTCAAACTGATTTTGGAAACTCGCGACTGGTCGTCCGAGGTCTAAAGACCAATCGGAACGCGGTGTGCCAATGACTAACAGCACTTCGCCGTTACATGTTCGGTGGCTTGGGTCTGTTCCGTACACCGACGCGCTAGCAATTCAAGATTCAATGTTCCGTCACGGAACAGATAATCGATTGTTATTACTAGAGCATCCTCACGTTTTCACCTACGGCCCATCTGCTGATCTTGAGAAGAACCTGCGCTGCGACCCTGCTGCAGTTGGTGCAGATTTCGTTGCAGTGAAGCGCGGGGGGGACATTACGTATCACGGACCAGGACAATTGGTCGGTTATCCGTTACTGACATTGCAGGGAAAGAACGGCAATGACACCCCGCCAGATTCTCCGGCGTATGTACATGCAGTTGAGCAAGTTGTTATTGATGCATTGCATGAAATTGGGCTTACCAATGCGGCCCGATTTGATGGTTATCCCGGTGTCTGGCTTGATGTTGATTCAGCAATGCCCCGCAAGATTTGTGCCATAGGAGTTCGTGTCGGCCGTGGTCGCACAATGCACGGGTTTGCCATCAACGTTCATACTGATCTTGAGTACATGACAACCAACATTGTTCCTTGTGGCATTGCTGAGCACCCCGTCACTTCGGTTGCTGCTGAAGGAATCGACATCACCATGAAGCAAATGGTTGATGTGGTCAGTACACATGCAGCTAAAGCATGGGGCGGTGCCGTTGCAGAACGCCAAGACATTGCGTGGAAGCACACACCAGATGACCTGTCGGCATTCTCGCGAGGCGAAGGCCCCGGAACACCAGTGCGTATGTTGAGCAGGCTTGCTCGCGCGGGCGTAGAAGATGCCATTGAGTTGTCGGAACGTAAACCTGATTGGATTCGACCACGAGTTTCACTCGGCCCTGAAGTTATGGATGTCAAAAAGACTCTGCGTGACCATTCGTTGGTGACAGTGTGCGAAGAAGCTGGTTGCCCCAACTTGTCTGAATGCTGGAGCGATGGAACCGCAACATTCATGGTGCTTGGTGAGCGCTGCACACGAGCATGTGGGTTTTGCCTCATTGACACCAGCAAGCCGCAGCCGCCAGATGCCGATGAGCCTGCTCGAATTGCAGCAGCAGTTGCTGAGATGAAGTTGTCGTATGTGGTTCTGACCATGGTTGCACGTGATGATTTGGCCGACGAAGGCATGGGGCATATTGCACAGTGTGTTGCAGCAATCAAAGATCTTGATTCTTCAATTCAAGTTGAAACACTTATCTCTGATGCACGAGGAACAGCGTCGCTTGACATCATTTTGGATGCCGCACCAGATGTTCTGAATCACAACGTGGAAACAGTGCCGCGTTTACAACGTGCAGTTCGGCCATCAGCTGGGTACGCACGTAGTTTGTCGGTTTTGGCACGTGCAAAAGCACACGGGCTTACCGTGAAGTCTGGATTAATCGTGGGAATGGGCGAGACCGATGATGAAGTGTTTGGAGTTCTTGCCGACCTTGCTGCAATCGGTGTCGACATTGTGACAATTGGCCAATACCTTCGCCCTACCTCGCATCATTTGCCTGTTTCTCGCTGGGTAGAACCTGCTGTGTTTGATTCATACAAGCGCGTGGGGGAGTCGCTCGGTATTGGGCATGTGGAGTCAAGCCCATTAACGCGTTCTAGTTATCACGCAAAAGAGTCTGCTGCGCACGCCGTACCTGTCAAGATTGGTTCCCGATGAGTTCCACAGTTTCTGAATCAACATTCCGCAGTCGCCTCGATAGGGCACGTGCTGAGATGACACGCACTGGTGTTGACGCACTGATTTTGTCGCTCGGTCATGACATGCCGTATCTCACGGGCTATCTGGCTATGCCGCTTGAACGACTCACCATGTTGGTGGTGCCACGTGAAGGCGATGCTTCTCTGATTATTCCTCGGTTAGAAGCTCCGCGAGTCACAGAAATGCCAAGCGTCTTTTCACTTGCTACATGGAATGAAACTGATGACCCTGTTGCGTTGGCGCACAAGTTGCTCGGCACGGCTCGCACCATTGCTGTAGGTGACCAGATGTGGTCGCGTTTCCTTGTCGATTTGTTGAAGTTTCGGCCTGACGCAAAATATGTACGTTCTGTTGTAGTGATGGAAGCGTTGCGGTCACGCAAAGATGCTGCCGAGATAGCTGCGTTAGTGGCTGCTGGTGCTGCGGCTGACAGGGTTGCAGCGCAATTACATGCGGGCGATATTCCACTGGTTGGTCGTACCGAAGCCCAAGTGTCTGCAGACATTTCGGTCCGTCTTCTTGCTGAGGGGCACCAAGTGGTGAACTTTGCAATCGTTGCTGCTGGTGAAAATGCTGCGAGCCCACATCACCATGCCGGCGATCGCGTAATTAAGCACGGTGAAATTGTGTTGTGCGACTTTGGCGGCACGATGAATGATTACTGCAGTGACATCACGCGGTGTGTTCATATCGGTGAGCCACCATCTGACATCGCAGAGGCATACAACGTATTGTTCGAATCACAAGCAGCAGGTGTTGCTGCCGGTCTCATCGGTTCATCATGTGCCGGCGTTGATGCTGCATCACGTGGCGTTATTGATGCGGCCGGGTTTGGTGAATGGTTCGTACACCGCACAGGCCATGGCATTGGTATGGAAGCGCACGAAGACCCCTACATGGTGGCCGGAAATGACACCCCTATTGCCGTGGGTCACGCGTACAGCGTTGAACCAGGGATTTACATTCCTGGCAAATGGGGAATGAGGCTTGAAGACATTGTGGTGGCTACGGCTTCTGGTCCTCAACCTGTCAACCATGCCAATCATCATTTAGTCGTACTAGACCGTTAACCGAGAAACCCCCATGATCGAACTTGATGTAGCAACTGTCCTTCTTCAATGGGCAACTGGCGGGCTTTTGTTCCTGTGGTTCACCACTCGTAAACATGAGATCAGTGCTGGGTACGGATGGTTATTGCGAGGAACCTTTTGTGTACTTGCTGCGGGTGCTGCAGCAGCCGGCATTGCTACTGATTTTGTTCCGGTACGAGACATTGCAGCAATCGGTGTTGCAGTAGTTGCCATTGCAACTGTTCGCCGTACAAATGTGAAGTTGGATTTACTCGGCCCAGCGATTGGCGTGATTGGTCTCATTGCAGCTGCTGTGCATGCAACGGATGGTGTTGGCAACATCAGTACAAACCTTCTACGAGTTGCAGTGGGAACTGTGTTTCTTGGCGCAATCAGCGATGCCATGTTGCTTGGCCATTGGTACTTGGTACAGCCCGGAATGCCGCGATCTATCTTGAACGAATTGGTTGATGCTCTTCGTTGGATTCTGCCAATCGAAATTGCAGTCATGCTGATTCCAACAGGCATGATCAGCGTTCTTACTGGCGCTGTTGACGACGGCTGGAATGGCACCCTCGGATGGTTCTGGGTGGCCTGTGCCGTTACGACTGCGGTGCTTATTGAAGTCACTCGGGCAGCTCTGAAAGAGCGCAGTTATTCCGCTGTCATGGCGGCCACGGGCTTGCTTTATCTAGCGATCCTCACCGCATTCGGCACCGACCTAGTGGCGCGGGCTGTCCTCGCCTAGGTCTTTGAATAGTCGACGGTAAACCAACGCTCAGGTGTTGTCGAAACTCGCACCGACTCGCCATCTTCGTCGCCGGCTTCGCTCTCGACGTAGCTGTCTCCGCCCTTGACGCCCAGATAGCGGTGCGCCATGGGTCGACTGTGTAGTTCTTTATCGGCAGTGGAAATGGTGGCGGTTCCCTCGATTGACACGTACTTGTAGGGGAGTGACTCAGTCTGTGCGCACAGACTGAACCGCATTGATTGCTGCAGAAGGCGGCCCTTTACCGAGTCGAGGGATGTGAGGAACCACAGTTCACCACCTGGCTCGTAGATGTACCAGACAGGGACGGTCAGTGGAGGGCCGTCCGGTCGTTCTATCCCGAGGACCCCAACATGCAGT
>CALPPK020000057.1 GCA_943325435.2 Bifidobacterium breve | reverse complement strand
GTGGATAACTCTGAAGGCCCAGCCGATACCGAATTGACGCATGCTGTACGCGTGGCACTTGCTCCGCTAGCAATCGCCTCTGTGTGGGTGACCCCAAAGCTCCCGGTTGATATACGTCATAACTCAAAGATTGATCGCACTGCGGTATCGCTGCGGATGTCCGAAATTTTGGCAGGTACCAAATAGTGAAAGTCTTAGTGACTGGTACCGGAAGTTTGCTTCTCGGTGGTATCGCTAGCGAACTCTTGCGTCGTGGTGATGAAGTGGTGTGTCTGCAACGTCGACCTGCTGCATTCGTAGGACATCAAAATGCGCGCGAGGTGTTGGCAGATGTGTGTGATGCGGATGCAGTTTCATTGGCGGCTCACGGTTGCGATGCCATCATCCACGGCGCAGCTCGAGTAGGGGTGGTGGGTTCACAGAAAGAGTTTTATGACACCAATGTGCGTGGAACTGAAAACATCCTTCGAGCAACTGAACAGCACAACATTTCTCGATTGGTCTTTGTGTCTACGCCGTCAGTTGCGCACACTGGTCATTCGCTTATCGGTGCTGTAGCTGGTGAAGCCGAAATTGGGCGATCACGTTCGTATTATGCAGAGTCAAAAGCCATCGCTGAACGAACAGTTCTGAATGCACGAAATGATCGGCTCGCAGTTGTCGCGATTCGTCCTCATTTAGTGTGGGGGCCTGGAGACACTCAGTTAGTTGGCCGAATAGTCGAACGGGCAGCGAGTGGACGTCTCGCGGTTATTGGTACAGGAAATGCATTAGTGGATTCCACGTACATCGATAATGCAATCAGCGCTCACATTGCCGCACTTGACGCACTGCACATTGGTTCTGATTGCGATGGCAAAGTGTATGTTGTCTCAAATGGGGAACCGCGAACCGTAAATGAACTGATGCGTTCAATGTGTGAATCCGCTGGGGTTCCATTTGAACCGCGGCATCTCTCGTTGGCGCTAGGAATACGACTCGGTTCTCTCATTGAGCGTGTGTGGCCGTTGATGCGATCATCTGAACCCCCGATCACTCGCTTTATTGCGGAGCAATTAGGAACCGCACATTGGTTTGATCAGCGCCCAGTCCATAAAGATCTGAAATGGGCACCAAGTGTGACCATTGATGAAGGTTTTGAGCATCTCACGCGGTGGTTTGCGTCGCGGTAACCGAAGAGTTTCTACAGCGAGTAGATACGTGTTGCAGTACCACGGAACAACGCATCTTTCTCTGTTTCAGAGAATGATGCAGTCATCTTCTTGAAGGCGTTCCATACAACGGTGTATGACAAGGAAAAACGATCAATAGGGAAGTTTGATTCGAACATGCAGCGATCTGGCCCGAAACATTCGATGGTGTGATCAAAGTATTTCTGCTGCGCCGCAATGAATTCATCAGATGTGGGAGGTCTTTCTGCGGTATGCCAACCGAAACCATTGTCAGGCATCGCGAGCCCGCCTAGTTTTGCAACCACATTGGAGCATTGTGCGATATCTGCGATGTCTCTCTTCCATTGAGTAAATATCTCGTCTCGTTGTGATTCGTATGGGCCAACACCGAGAGGTGTACCGAAATGATCGAGCACCATTGTCGTAGAAGGTACTGCGCGGGCTAGTTCCAAAAATTCCGAATTCTGGTAGTGGTAATGCCACGAGTCGTATGTCAGACCACGTTCTCCAAGAGTTGCGACACCGCGCCGAAAGTTTGCGTTCTTGAATAGGTCTTTTATTGCGCCGCCAGGAATTGTCAAAGCCTCAGGGTGGTCAGCGCGGGCAAGCGCATCACGAATTCCGCGCAGAAGGCCGTGACTTGCTTTTGTGTGTGCATCAAGAATTTCGTTGAGGTCATCGCGACTCAGATCTGCATGAGCAACGATGCCCGAGATGAGATGCGTTGGGTCTCGTAATGACTCTCCGGTCACGAACTCTGTTTCGCCGACTGGAGCAAGGTGTGCTGGTCCGTCTTTGCGGTAACTGGCGCCACATTCGATGAAGACGGTTTTCTCAATGAGATGGCCTGACGTTGCATCGTCATGTAGTTGGTCGAGTCCATAGGGCAATGAGCCGCCGATTGGCCATAAATGGTGGTGTGGGTCAACGATGCGTCGAGCAGGGTCAATCACTTCTTCTTGGACTTGACTAAACCATTCAGGGGTTCCGGGTGCGTAACTATTCATGTGCATGTTCTAGTACCTGTTGATCCACTAAGGCGTACTGGCGTGGTATTTCGAGAAGTGACACAAAATGTGGTGATGGACGAGGCAAAATGGTTGCTGATGTTGACAGCCCGCCGCCTATTTAGCTACACGACAGCTGCGTGTCTTGTTTTGGCGATTCTGATCCAACAAGTTGTGTCTCGCGGAACTCTGTCCGAATTTGATAGGTCGGCTCGAGAAGTAGCGCGAGAGATCAATGCTCCGCATGATTTTTTCTCGGTCACCGTCATGTTTGGATTGCGCGGAATCATTCTTACCATTTGTCTTCCAATTCTTGGGTGGTTGTCCTGGAAGAGACGTTCGTGGGTGCCCATCGCCGGATTCGTGATAGTTCTTCTTTTTGAGACGGGAATTGCTGGGGCATTGAAAATTTCCGTTGGAAGAATTTTTCCGTATCAATACGAGAATTTTTGGAGCCGAATGATGATTGGGCAAGACGAGATGGCGTTCCCATCAGGGCACGCTGCTAACTGTGTTGCGCTGTGGGGATATGTCGCGTGGTATTTCACCTATGCCGGAACGCGCGCCCGACGAACTGCTTTACAACTAGTTGTCATTGCAAGTTTGATTGTTGGTGTTTCGTCGTGGCTTATCAGGACACATTGGCCTACTGATCTAGTGGCTGGTTTTGCAGTAGGTGCGATCTCACTGTTAGCAGTGATTGGTTTGTACACAGCGCTCGGGCTTAATCCCGAGGCCACGACTCAGCGCTCTGAAGAAGTTCGTCGCGAAACTGCGGATGCGCAATAGCCGCTAGTGATTGCGCACGCTCACGAATTGTGCGGCCTTCCAATTCAGCAACACCAAACTCAGTAATGATTGTGTCCACTTGATGACGCGGAGTACTGACGACACTTCCTGCAGGAAGAATGCCCATGATGCGACTCGTCAGAACACCATTAATCATTGTGGTGGAGGGCAAACAGATAAGGCTCCTGTCGGTGGCGTCAAGCCCTGGTCCGGATACAAAATCTTCATGACCCCCAACGCCACTGAATTGCGTGCCACCGATGGTGTCTGCAACAACTTGCCCAGCAAGGTCGACAGCTAGGGCACCGTTGATAGTGACCATGTTGCGATTGCTAGCAATTAGTTCGGGTGAGTTCACAATCTTTACTGGTAAGAAACGAACTGCGTCGTTGTTGTGAAGCCATGTGTATAGCTCTGGAATTCCGGCTGCAAACGTAGTAGGTGAAAACCCATCGAACTTGCTGCCTTTGTTGTTTGTAACTTTTCCGGCCTGGTGTAGACGCATAAGGCCGGTGGTGAACATTTCTGAATGCACACCAAAATTTCCCAAGTCACTTGCAGCAAGCGAGAGTGCAATCTGATTCGGAATGCCCCCGATTCCTGTTTGCAATGTGCTTCCAGATTGAATAAACGTCAAGGCGATATCTGCAATTGTTCGTTCTGCGTCGCTTGGGTCTGTATCTGCCAAGTTCAACGGAGTCCGGTCTGTCTCGATGAGGCAGTCAATAGCGTCAACGTGAACGCGATGTTCATGAGATGCAACTCCGAAAGTACGCGGAAAGTGTTCGCTCACTTCCACAAGAAGGATTCGTTCCGGATCCGCACTGGCTCGATGAATTTCATCAATTGTTGCGCCGGCATGTACGGACAAACTCACCCAACCGTCAACGGGTAGAGAGCCTGCTGTTGCCATGATTCGTGGTCGCATTTTCTGAAGGATGGGTTCGAATCGACGAAAGTCTGCTGGAACGAAGTCGATAGATGCGCCAGAGTCACGCAAAAAACGCTCAGCAGGTCCAAAAAATCCGCTGCGGTAATGCACACCTTTTTTGGCAAGAACGGCATACAGGTCTGGCATTAGTGCGCCGGAAATCTGCAGGTCCACATAGTCGTCTCGGTCGCCAAGTGCATGCATGAATCCACCGGGTACACCTGGCCCAAGGGGGACGGCGAGGGTGTCCGTAGGGCGCACCAGGGCGACGGCTTCAGGGATTGTCATATGAGCCATATGTCCCATGGTACGCAGGTAGCAGATTGGATGTGCATCTGGCAGGCTCGTAGTCATGCAACGCCACGACGTTCTTATTATTGGCGGAGGGCCTGCTGGTTCTGCTGCAGCTATTACTGCTGCGCGAGCCGGTCTCAATGTGGTGCTCTTTGAAAAGGGTCCATATGGACGAGACAAAGTGTGTGGTGATGGCCTTACCCCCCGTGCCATTGCGGCTCTGAATGATTTGGGTATCGACCACTCTGTTGCGCACCGCATTGATGGCCTGCGAATGATTGCCGGCAAGAAGCAACGTGAACTTGCATGGCCAACAACATCACGATTTCCGAATCATGGGGCAGTGTGGCCTCGTCAGCGATTCGATAATCACCTTCTCGATATTGCGATTGCAAGTGGCGCAGATGTGCGATTTGAATCCGAAGCTCTTCCTGTTCTTGAAGATGGCCGCGTCGTCGGTGTCACTGTAGGAACCGAAACGTTTCGTGCACCGTTCACAATTTTGGCTGCAGGAGCTCAAGGAATGGCCGCAAAAATGTTGGGTGCAGAACGTGATCCGAATGAACCGTTCGGTCTTGCGATTCGTGCGTACGCGCCGACACCGCGCCATGCAGAGCGTCATCTTGAAGCATGTCTCAGCCTTAGTGACGAACATGGCGTCGCGGTTCCTGGATACGGCTGGATGTTTCCTGCGGGCGATGGCACCGTCAACATCGGCGTAGGCGCACTGAGCACTATGAAAGGGTTCAAGAAATTGAATCTCAACACCTTGCTTGATCAGTACGCAACATTGGTACGCGAGTCATGGTCTCTTGGTGACTACATCGAAAAGCCTCGTGCATGGCGACTTCCGATGAGTTGTACGAAACGCCATGGTCCAGGTTGGGTAGCAATCGGAGATGCAGCCGGATTTGTGAACCCAATGAATGGCGAAGGAATTGACTACGGACTTGAATCAGGGATGTTGGCGGTTGAGCGATTCATTGCAGATCCGAATACAGCATCCGAGTCGTACAACGAATTAGTGGGCGAACGGTTCGACGCTTTCTTGCGCACCGGTCGTCGATTCAGTTTCATCATTGGTCATCCATGGCTGTTGAAACCAGGTTTACGAGTTGCAGTTGGTACTCAAGTGGCTGCCGACATCACTTTGGCCGTAATGGGAAATCTCATCGATTCAAAAACTCCTGGCGCAGCCGGTCGTGTAATGAAAATTGCCGACGGTGCATTACGCATTGCGGACCCCGTGTTGCGACGCACTCGCGCCAAGGCATAAACCTCGCCTCTTCAACCCGTGTAAGCACTATGTGGCACAGATAGGTTGGGGGATATGAGCGCAATGAAACCAGACCTTTCCATTCCCGCAGGGGACGCACCTTCCGAACTTGTTCTTGAAGACATCACCGTCGGTGATGGTAAAGAAGCAGTCGCTGGCACAAATGTAGAAGTGCATTACGTGGGTGTTGCATGGAGCACACAACGTCAATTCGATGCATCATGGGATCGCAACGAGACATTTGAATTTCGACTTGGTGCTGGTCAAGTGATTTCTGGTTGGGATCAAGGCGTTGCCGGTATGAAAGTTGGCGGACGTCGTCGCATTACCATCCCTGCTCATCTCGGGTACGGATCACAAGGTGCAGGCGGAGTCATCAAAGGTGGCGAAACACTCGTCTTCGTTGTCGACTTGTTGAACGTTAACTAGAGATGTCTGAACTGAATTTCTTTACTGCAAATGCAGGACTTGCTGATGTTGCAAAACTTGAAGTGCCTGAACTGAAGCTGATGTATCGCATTGAGATGGCTGGCGAGTTGTTCTACAACATCCTGGCTGACCGTGTGGGAAATGAAACAGCCGCAGACTTACTCCGCAAAAATGCAGTTGAGGAACGTGGACATGCTCGTCGTCTTGCTCGCATGGTCAGTATCAAACTTGGTCACGAATGGGAGCCCACTGCAGAAGAAGCTGAACTGCTCGCTGTGCCACTTCCCGAGACAATCGATTCAAAAATGTTTGCGGCAGTTGTACAAGGTGAATTGAATGGTGATGTCGGTTACCAAAGATGGGCCGATGCGGAAACTGATGAAGAAGTAGTTCGTCTACTTCGTCTCAACGGCCGCGAAGAGACTATTCATGCCGGTCGTGCGCAACAGGTTTTCGACCTGTTGAATGCGTAACTGACATGAAGCCTGTTGTTGTCTACGACGGTGACTGCGGTATTTGTGAAGCCTCGGCACGATGGATCAATGCGCACATGCCTGCTGTTGATGTTGTCTCTCATCATCAATACGGCCTTACCCACATCGGATCTGTTTGGTACGTCTCGGATGCTGGTCGGTTAGAAGGTGCCATTGCAGTTTCAGCGATTTTAAAATCTGCTGATTCTGGTGTGTATCGCGCTATTGGTGTCGTAATTGGGTTACCCGGAGTGCGCTCTATTGCCCAAGTTGTCTATTCATTGGTAGCTCGTAATCGTCGGCACATCTCGCGCCTATTAGGTATGAACGCCTGCGGGCTTCCTCAGCAATAAGTCTTTATCTAACTGAAGAATCTTGGGGCAGCATCTTGCGCCGGCGCCACCAAGTGCGCAATGGGCCAGTTGCATATTTACTTGTTGCTCCAATAAGTGCGGTAGAGATCAGCACACGAGGCAGAACATCGATTCGCGCAAAGTATGGCGCAAGCACAAGAGTAAAAAGTAAGGCGATGGGGTAGACCCATGCAACGTCAGAAAGAAATTTGCCTGTGCGAGTCTTGTGTCGTTCTACTTCACCGAGGGCGTTAAAGAACTCTTCTGTTCCGGCAGTGACAGTTACCTTTTCTGACAACACCAGACGGTCTGCACGTTCACGCAGTTCTTGACGGACTTCAGATCGTTCCCACTCGC
>CALPPK020000056.1 GCA_943325435.2 Bifidobacterium breve | reverse complement strand
GTAAAAGCTGCAGTCATCGTTACTGAGGCAGAAGCAACAGATGCTGATGGCAAGCCGTTGTACTCAACTCGTTCATCTGTGTTCATTCGTGATGCAGGCGGCTTTGGCGGAGAACGTGGACCAAGTGGTGCACAAAATGAACCACCAGCAAAAGCTCCTGACCACGAAATCACATTTCAGACGTCACTTGATCAAGCATTGCTCTATCGCTTGAACGGCGACCGCAACCCATTGCACTCAGATCCGAATCACCCAGCTGTTGCAGCAGGCGTGTTCCCGAAGCCCATCTTGCATGGTCTTTGCACATACGGATTCACAGGTCGCGGCTTGTTGAATGCACTATGTGGCGGCGATGCAAATCGCTTCAAGCACATTGAAGGTCGTTTCGCGTCTCCGGTATTTCCTGGCGAAGCACTCACCATCAAGATGTGGGAAACAGCCAAGGGCGAAGCAGTATTCACAACGTCTGTCGGTGACCGCGTGGTTATCGACCAGGGACTTGTGCGCTTCAGTTAACGCTAAAACTTTCGGACTTGGCCGCCCTTCGGGGCGGCCTTTTCCTTATCCAGCAAGGGTTTCCTATTTACGATAAATATGACTGGTTTTGTCGGGAATAGCGGTATTCTGACTAGATGCCCGTCGCAACCTGGAACAAAGAAACCCTTGCTGAGCACTCAGAAGAGATCACAGCCGCTGCTCGCGACCTAGAACACGCAACCCCAGTTGAAATTGTGCGTTGGGCTGCAGATCGTGTGGGAAGTGACATCACAGTCACCTGCAGTTTTGAAGACGTAGTTCTTGCTCATGTTGCAGCTACTGCGGTTCCCGGAATTGAAATCGTGATGATTGATACGCAGTACTTGTTTGCAGAAACCCAATGGCTTGCTGAAGAACTGCGAAAGAATTTCGATGCAAACCTTCGCATTGTTCACCCGCTTCGTGTGACGCCAGACAACCTGTGGCAACGCGACACAGAAGCATGCTGCAATGTTCGTAAAGTGCAGCCGCTGAATGCTGTGTTGTCAGAAAAAACTGGATGGGTGACAGGCGTTCGCCGCATTGATGGGCCAACACGCGCAGAGACTCCTGTAGTGACTCTTGATGCCACACGAAACGTATTGAAGATCAACCCCTTGGCGTTGTACAGCGATGAAGAGATGGAAAGGTACGAGTTTCTCCATGAACTTCCGCGTAATCCATTGAAAGATCGCGGTTACCCGAGCATTGGTTGTTGGCCATGTACGAAGCCTGTTGCCGAAGGCGAAGACAAACGAGCTGGCCGCTGGGCCGGACAAGCAAAAACCGAGTGCGGATTGCACATCTAGAAATCGAAGAAAACAAGGAGACACACATGAGCGCAGTGACATCACAAAACGAATTGGAAATACTTGCAAGCCGGTCACATTTAGATCGTCTCGATTCAGAAGCAATCTCCATCATCAGAGAAGTGGTGTCAGGCTGTGAGTCGCCTGTGCTTTTGTTCTCTGGCGGAAAAGACTCTGCTGTGTTGTTGTGGCTTGCCATTAAGGCGTTTGCGCCGGCACGTTTGCCATTTCCTGTTATGCAAGTTGACACTGGCCATAACTTTCCTGAAGTTATTGAATACAGAGACGAATTCGTTCGTAAGTACGGCTTGGAATTAGTAGTCGCATCAGTGCAAGAAAGCATTGACAGGGGAGACATCCCAGATCCGGGTCCGACCGGTAGCCGTAATCGTCAACAGGCAGTCACTCTGCTCACGGCAATTCGCACTCATAAGTTCGATGCCGCTTTTGGTGGCGGACGCCGCGATGAAGATAAGGCGCGCGCCAAGGAGCGCATCCTGAGTTTCCGCGACAAAAAAGGTGGCTGGGAGCCTCGTATGCAACGCCCAGAGCCATGGAATATCTTGAACCCCCGCATTGTGAAGGGCGAACACCTTCGTGCATTCCCTATCTCAAACTGGACTGAACTTGATATCTGGGAATACATCGCTCGTGAAGAGATTCCATTGCCAACTATTTACTTCTCGCACGAACGCACAGTGATTGAGCGCGATGGCATGTTGCTGTCTGTCGGTGGTCCGGTTGTTCCTGAAGATGGCGAAGTTCCCCGCAAGGAAATCGTGCGGTATCGCACGGTGGGTGACATGAGTTGCACAGGCGCAGTTCGTTCGACTGCCACAACGTATGAAGATGTACTTGCGGAAGTCTCAACGGCTCGCATCACAGAACGTGGAGCAACCAGGGCTGATGACAACTTCAGCGAATCTGCAATGGAAGACCGTAAGCGTGAGGGTTACTTCTAATGAGTGCAGTTTCTACAGCATCAAATACACAGGTACGCATTGCCACAATTGGCTCTGTCGACGATGGCAAGAGCACGCTGATTGGTCGATTGCTGCATGACTCGAAGGGGATCTTTGAGGATCAGCTGAGTGCGGTTTCTAAAGCCAGTCGCCGTTATGGCGATGGCACCTTCAACTTGGCACTTTTGACTGATGGACTTCGTGCCGAGCGTGAACAGGGAATCACAATTGATGTTGCCTACCGTTACTTTGCAACTCCGAAGCGCAGCTTCGTGCTTGCCGATACACCAGGACATGCTCAATTCACTCGCAACATGGTGACTGGCGCTTCAGTCAGCGATATCGCGATTGTTCTCGTTGATGCTCGTCATGGTGTTGTTGAGCAAACTCGACGCCACGTATCTATTGCGGCATTGCTTGGTGTTTCACACCTGGTTCTTGCCGTGAACAAGATGGACTTAGTGAATTGGGACGAGACAGTTTTTGACACAGTCGTCACAGACGTTGCAGCGATCGTTTCAACTCTCGGATCTTCGGTACCGATTCACCCGATTCCCATCTGTGCGACAGATGGCGAAAACGTAGTTGATGCTGGCGATAAGACACCGTGGTACGAAGGCCCTTCAGTTCTTGAATTGTTGGAAACTCTCGACATCACTCCGGCTGCCACAATTGAAGCTCGCTTGGCTGTGCAGTGGACATTGCGTGAACACGGTGGCAGTGACTACCGCGGTTATGCAGGACGTCTTGAAGGCGGTGCGATACGTGTCGGCGACTCAGTCACAGTTCATCCGCAGGGTTATTCAACCACTGTTGCTGGCTTAACCCGTGCTGGTTCACCAACAGACATTGCTGTCCCCGGGGATGCAATCGCTATTGAACTAACAGATGATCTTGATGTCGGCAAAGGCAATGTGATTGTGGTTGATGGCGCTCATCAGCCCGTCGATGTAACAGGGCTTATTGCTGATGTGTGCTGGTTCACAGATTCTGAACTTAATGTTGGTGACGCTTTGGTTGTTCGTCACGCATCTGGTGAGGTTTCGGCTCGAGTTGCTGCCATTACTCATCGCCTCGACTTAGAGACACTTGAAAACACTCCAACCGATCGACTCATATTGAACGACATCGGACGAGTGGAACTTGCTCTTTCATCGCCACTGGTTGTGGATGGATACACAGTGAATAGGGCAGGCGGAAGCGCTATCGCCATTGACCCGGTCAGTAATGCGACAATTGGCGCTCTCATGATTCGTTCTGGGTACTAGCGAAATCTTGTTATGGTGACGATTTATGAATGAGTCGTCACCACTTACAGAGCCCACTGAAGCCACAACTGAATCTCAGCATCGGGTCAGGCGAACGTTCGTCACCTTTCTTGGTGGTCTTGGAATAGTTTTTCTCGGACTGGGACTCATTTCTCTGGTACTGATGAGCTTTGTGTCGTCTCCTGTCGCAGCTAAGTCCACAATCAAGAGCGCTTTGAACCAGCCAGCTGTCCGTGACGTAATTGCAGACAAACTGATTGAGAAGTTGCAAGATAGTGCAGACAATGATGCAGAAAAACTCGTGTTCTCGGTTGCGCGTCCTCTCATTGTGACAGCCGTGAAAGAAAAGTTGGCAGATCCAGACCTTCAGAACTTCGCTGGTGATGTGGCGGCCACTGTGTACGCGGTGTACATCGAAAATGCGCCGGCAGCATCGGTTGATATCTCAAAATTTAGCGATGCGACTCTTTCCGCAATACGTGCGGCTGATCCCTCTATTCCGAATGACCAGAATCCCAAGATGGATCCACTGAAGGTGGAACGTAAGCCAGGTGATGCAGATATCAAATCCATCAGGGATATGGCACAGCGGGGTTCATGGCTGTTTGTCATCATCGGAATCCTTCTTCAAGTCGGTGCATGGTTCCTCAGTGTCGCTACACAGTGGCAACGTGTGCTTCGCTTAGGTATTCGCCTATTCGCAGGCGGAATCATCTTCCTCGGCGTTGTACTTATTGCCCGCAGTCGGATCCCTCAGTCATCAACCGATAACAAAGCAGCGCTTACAGCTGCTGCACAGTTCATTACTGACCCAATGGTGACTCGGTTTGTTGTGCTGATTGTTGTGGGTTTGATAACAGGACTCATTGGCTTCGTGATGAACCGCAAAGTACAATCAACTGTTTCTCCTGTGACAGCGAGCTAACTAAACAGCGTCCAGTCATCTGGTTTGCGTCCGCGAAGTTCGTCGTAATCAACTTCAACGCACACAATGCCGCGTGATTCAGCAAGTGTTCGTGCTTGTGGCTTGATGCTTTGGGCCACGAACATACCGCGGAGAGTTCCGAGTGATGGGTCATTGGCTAGGTCTACGAGATAACGCGTGAGTTGTTCAACACCGTCAATTTCACCACGTCGTTTTACTTCAATTACAACAGTGTTGCCTGCAGTGTCTTTGCACAAGATGTCGACTGGGCCAAGGGATGTGTAATGCTCGCGGCGAATCAGCGTGAGTCCTTGCTCCATTACATCGGGCGATGCTGCAAGGAGTTCTTGCAGCTGTTTCTCTACGCCGTCTTTTTCTAGCCCTGGGTCTTCGCCAAAGACATGGTCGCTGTCATGGAAAATCTCGTGAAAAGTGATTGTCATGGCCTCGCCCTTTGGGTTACGCACAATCCAATGATCAGAGTTGTCTTCAATAACGTTTGGCGCTGTCATCCAGTTGAGGGGCTTGTAGGCGCCACCATCTGAGTGAACCGCAACGCATCCGTCAGCCTTCACCATGACTAGGCGAAGCGCCTCAGGTAATCGGGTCTCTAGACGGCCTGCGTATTCCACAGTGCAGCGCGCAACGATAAGTCTCACAACAACAGTCTTGCCGATTGGGCTAGTTAGTGATGTGGTCGCGCATGCGCTTTTGAATCAGGTCGCGCCGTTCTTGCAGTTGCCGGTACGTCATCGACTCTGTGGATTCATCAACGCCGAGGCCGGCCTTGAGGCTGCCCATGTCAATTTCGACAGTGTTCATATCGACACCCAGTTCCTCTGACAAACGAGCGCCGTGACGCTGCATGAATGTCATTGAGATGTTGGTGAGTTCACCGATGATGTCAAGGTCTGGAGCGAGGCGGGCAATTGCGCCGTCAAGGAAGACCATGTTCTTGATGTACAACATCAGTTCCTTAGGCAGTTTGGCGCCGTATGCGAGAAGTGCCTTCACGATGCGTTGCACTTCGGCCACAAGTTCTTCGCCGTCAAGTGATGTGGGGTCGATCGTGGGTTGATCAAGACCGAGGTCACGAATTACTGCGTCGATGTCAGTGTCTAACGGCAGCGCACCAAGGTCTCGTAATGCAGATACTTGGCTATGCAAGTCATTTGTTGTTGCACCAAGCATGAGGCGCATAAAAGCAAGACGGCGTTTTGTTGTTAGGCGACCAACGATGCCGAAGTCGAGAAGAGCAGTACGTCCATCAGAGAGTACGAATAGGTTTCCTCCGTGAAGGTCACCGTGGAAGATGCCGTGGATGAGCGCACCTTCCATGAACGAGATCATTCCGGCCTTGATGACCTGTTCGGTATCAATTCCTGCTGCTTGCATGCCTTCGACATCATCAAAGTTGAAACCCTGAAGGCGTTCCATCACTAGGACTCGGCGCTTGACGAGAGTTGGGTGAGGGCGGGGCACGATGTAGGAAACTTGATTGAGGTCGTGCAACATCATTGATACATCGATCATGTTTGAAGACTCCATCCGGAAATCAAGTTCTTCCACAATGGTTTCCGCAAACAATTCAACAAGTGCTGGTGGGTTTGCAAGAGCCGCCACCTTGATGCGGCCAATCATGAACGGTGCAATCCATGCCATAACGCGAAGATCACGACGAACAAGTTCTGATACTTGCTCGCGCTGTACTTTTACGACGACATCTTCGCCAGTTAAGAGAGTTGCGCGGTGCACTTGAGCAATAGATGCTGCAGCGAGGGATTGCTGTTCAAAATTGGCGAACACATCTTCAAGTCGGGCACCCAAGTCTTGTTCAACAATAAGTTTCACGGTGTTCCAAGGCTGTGGTGGAACTTGATCACGGCATTTCTTGAATTCATTCACGAGTTCAGTAGGAAACAATCCTTCACCACTAGAAATGATTTGAGCAAGCTTGATGTATGTCGCGCCGAGTTTCTCAATTGCTTTGCGCAAACGAAGAGACATGTACGTGCGTGAGTCTTCAGGGTTTGCAAACTTGTTGCGCTTCTTCTGGATGAACCACGGAAGCAATGCCCAGCCAAGATGTGCAACAACTACTACGAGGCGACCAAGTGGGGGAATGCGGCGGGCGCGAATAAGAGACGGCACTTCTTTTTGTGCGGCGGTTCGCAGAGCGATTGCTACCTGTGACCATGCAATGGTGTCGCGATCAAGGACCCACGGACCTGAATCAGAGAAATTGCCCCAGGAAAGGTCACTCGGTCGTTCTGTCATCGAATCATTCTGCCGTGCAGAGTTGCTCCCACACGCTGCGCGGGGGCGAAATGCGACACAATGGGTCACGCACTACGCGCACGGGGGATCACATGTCTAATGCACCACTTCAAGGGGTCAAAGTAGTCGAACTGGGCGTGTGGGTTGCTGGGCCAGCGGTCACGGGGATGTTGGCTGATTGGGGAGCAGACGTACTGAAGATTGAGCCACCGACAGGCGACCCGCAACGGGCCGTGTTCGGAGCATTAGGAGTGGGCGACCAAGTGGGGGTACCGCCGTTTGAAATTGATAATCGCGGTAAACGATCTGTAGTTCTTGATCTGCGCAATGACGCAGATTT
>CALPPK020000055.1 GCA_943325435.2 Bifidobacterium breve | reverse complement strand
CAATATTGGCCGCCTGGCGGCGCTTGTCGTCGAGAGAGTCGGCAGAGGCGATCCGCGGAGAAATAACCGTGCCCCCCAATATGCCTATGGCAAGAAGTGAGACCAGTACGGACCGAAAGGGCCCCCGGTGGTGACGGGTCGAAAACATGACCCTGTCAGGCTACTTCGGTGGCGTTACGGCCTGACGGCGCCGTCTCAGAGCCTTACAGGAGTGGATTTGAGCCCCTGGGGGCTATTCCCACTCAATCGTGCCAGGCGGTTTTGAGGTGACGTCGTAGACCACCCTGTTGATGCCTGGCACCTCATTGATGATGCGGCTCGACATCTTTTCCAAGAGGTCATAGGGCAACCGCGCCCAGTCTGCGGTCATGGCGTCGTCACTAGTGACGGCCCGAATAATGATCGGGCGGCCATAGGTGCGCTCATCGCCCATGACTCCGACGCTACGGATATCGGCCAGCACCGCAAAGGCCTGCCAGATTTCCCGCTCAAGACCTGCGGCCTTTATTTCATGACGCACTATTTCGTCTGCATGTTGCAAGGTTGCGACTTTATCTGGGGTGACTTCTCCAATGATTCGTACTCCAAGACCAGGACCAGGAAATGGCTGACGCCACACAATGTCATCACTGAGTCCGACTTCAACACCAACTTTACGAACTTCATCTTTAAACAACGCGCGCAGTGGTTCACACAATTCAAGAGTCATGTCATCAGGCAGGCCACCAACATTGTGATGACTCTTGATTACAGCAGCAGTTCCATCCTGCCCACCACTTTCGACAATGTCTGGATACAACGTTCCTTGTACCAAGAACTTCGCATCGGTGAGTCCACCAGTGTTTTCTTCAAAGATGCGTACAAACAATTCGCCAATAGCTTTGCGCTTCGCTTCTGGTTCTGTAATTCCGGCAAGGGCAGCAAAGAATCTGTCGCCGGCATCAATGTGAATTAACTCGATACCCATGCTCTTGCGAAAAGTCTCAACAACTTGTTCACTTTCACCACGACGCATAAGCCCAGTATCTACATATACACACGTAAGTTGTGAACCAATTGCCTGATGCACGATTGCCGCTGCAACAGATGAATCAACTCCACCGGACAAACCACAAATTGCTCGTTCAGTTCCGACTTGTGCACGAATTGCTTCAATTTGATCCTGGACAATGCTTGCCATTGTCCAGTCTTGTTTGCATTGAGCAATGTCAACTAGGAAACGGACTAGTAAATCTTGACCGCTAGTCGTGTGCACTACTTCAGGGTGATATTGCACTCCATAAATTCGACGTGCATCATCTTCAATCACAGCATTTGGCGCATCGGGCGTAGCCGCTGTTCCCACAAAGCCCACTGGTGCTTCGCTCACGAAATCGAAATGGCTCATCCACACGTCGTGAACTTGTGGTGTTGAATCACCAAGAAGTTTCGAGTTGGCAGAACTTCGCGTGAGAGTGGCGCGACCATATTCACCGCGACCTCCACGGGCCACAACACCACCTAATTGTTGAGCCACTAACTGGCATCCGTAACAAATACCCAGAATGGGAATTCCCAATTCATAAATGGCAGGGTCAAGTAACGGAGCACCTTCTACATGCACGCTCTTTGGCCCACCCGACAGAATGATCGCCTTCGGTGCTTTAGCCATAACTTCGGTAGCCGAAATGCGATGTGGGACGATTTCTGAGTACACCCGAGCCTCACGTACCCGACGTGCAATGAGTTGGGCATATTGGGCACCAAAGTCAACAACGAGCACTACATCGTGCTGGGCGGGATGTGACTTTGTACTCATAACGTTGTAAACACTAGTTGGCGTGAGACGATAGTCCCATGCCCCGTATTGCCCCCGTTGCCTGTGCCGTTCTTCTCACCATTGCGCCATTCGGACTCTCAGCAGTCAAAGCAGCAGATACTCCAACTGACTCAACTGTTGCGGCTGGCGAAGTGACAGACACAACGTATGTGTATGACTTAGTAAACGAGCCATCGGAATGCATTAACTCAAACCCGCGCCCGGATTGTGGAAAAAAGCCTCAAAGTTCTGGTGATCGCGGTGGCTGGATGCAGTACACGGTTTTCGCGGTGATGCTTGCTGGCGTTGGTGTGGTCGGATCAGTGTTGATTCGTAATGTCATTCGTCGAGACAGGGCTATTGCCGAACGAATGTCACAGAACGAATAATTCAGTTCTCCGAACAGAATTTAACTGTACGAAAAGTAAATTCATCAACTGCCTCCCACGGCACAAAATGGCCACAGTTCTCAATACGAATTGGCCCTTCATGATTCTCAAACACTGTTGCAGCCATCAAGTCAAAATCTGGGTAGATCACGTGGTCACTTGTTCCGAACAAAATCAGTGTTGGCGTCACTAAGTTTCTGCCATACAAAGGTTTCTCTATGCGCTTCTCTGCATCAAACGCAGATTCGTAGTTAGCAAAGGACGCTCGTAGTTTTTGTGCATCACAGAAGGGTTCAACATGCCATGCAATATCATCAGCACTGAACGCACCTGGGTGTGCCCACAGACGCGTTGAATAAAACTCGGCAATGTATGCGGCACGCATTTCTTCAGTACTCAATTCAGAAGCAAGTGCATCCGCATCAGTTCCCTGTCGAATGAAATAGTCCATCACCTCAACGGGCGGGCGGGTTCGCATCCCGGCCATGCGATCCTTATCCATTGGGAGCGGAGAGTTGAACAACACCATCCGTTCCACTCGAGTTGGATTCCGCAGTGCGAGCTCTTGTATTACCGGACCACCCAAGTCGCCACCAACAAGAACTACTGACTCGTACCCGAGATGATCAAACACCAATGCTTCAATGTCGCGCGCATGAGACACAACATCGTAAAAACCATCTGGTGCCAAACCTGATTCGCCGAATCCACGTAGGTCTGGCACAACTACTTCGAAACCAGCATCACACAATGGTTTAACTAAACGAGCAAAGATGCGTTTTGATTCCGGCCAGCCGTGTAGGCACACCAAAACTTTATTTGCGCTATCAGACTGTTCATGCCAATACGCAATGTCAACGTTGTTCACCAACGCATGATGAGTTGTAAAAGTCATATGGCGAACATTACGCCACGTGCCTACTTAGTTATCGCGTGAAGATACGAAGTAGAACTCAAGAGCAGACAACATCTCGTTGTATCGAGCCTCTGATTGTTCTGCTCGTGATGTTTCCCACCACGTAATGCGCATTGCAAGAACCGTAAGGAACGCCAAAATGGCTGCGTCAGTAAGAGCAACGTGGCTCAACTTCCATGGTTCGGCAAATGAATGCCCTGGGTTCTGGTTCCAAAACCACAAGAAGTTGGCACTTGCTTGTTGATTTTGGAGGTACAACGTGAAGGGCCCGATGACCTGTGACAGCGCAAGCCATGTCAACAAAATTGGCAAGAACATTGCTCCGGCACGAACTACCAACAACAAGCGAGGGGTCTCGCTCTTGAACGGCAAGATCTGTTCAACGTTTACCTTTGACCACTCACGTGTCTTTTCATTATTACGAAGGTCTTCGACAAACTGGCTGGCACTAGCGCCAAGGCTGGACGTTTGCTTTGAAACTGATAGCCATTTATCAACAGCTGTAACTGCGTCAGCATGGGCGTGTGGTGAATGTGGCATATAACTCCTTAACGAGTGCAATCTTCAGTGAGGGCTGCACCATTGAACAATAGATAGACAACAAGTAGGAACGAACCAGCACCACCGACATCGGAAGCGGTTCCGTTTACTGTGATGTTTTGCGCACCACCGGTTCGCATCTCAACTTGTTGAAACTGTGGCACGGCGGCACGGAGTGAAGCGCGCAAATTTTGTGCTCGCCTATCTCCTGCTCCGGCAGTTTCGCTGCCAGAAAAACCACCAAACACGATTACTAGGCCTGGCTTCGCGCTCTCGCCGCTCCATCCACGCTTACTAATTTCAGAAGTAATCGCTGCTTGAATTTCGGCGCCACCGCTTGAAGCCGTCAGATTATTTGGGACCCGCACTGGAAACTCGGCACAGCTCAATTGAAACGTTGCAGGTGCAGTGGTGCTAGCAGCACCTGAAGGAGACGACGACGTGATGACGGCAGAACCAAGACCCACAATCATGAGAGCTAGGAAAAGGTCTGCATAGATCCAACCAGCACCATCTTCACCAGAACCTGAGCTTTTACGACGACTCCTAAACATGTGTACCTCTATTGCTGTGTAATTGAACGCACATCATGACTTGAAAATCATATATGAAACCCTCTGACGACATGTAACTCTTGAACATGAATTGTTTACGCATTTGAGTACTTCTTGCTTCGGCGGCGACGAAGTTGTGTCGGAAGAACGAAACCAAAACCGATCGCAATCGCAATCGGAATCGCAATCAGAACCCTCGTGAGGGTCGAGGTCGTTGATATGTCTCCTACTAAAATTCCTAGGGTAAATGTGGTTGGTTTACCGTTCGGCAACTTGGCCGAGATTACGACGCGGTGAGCGCCTGACTTAATGCCGACAGGTAATCTGTATTCACCAGTTACGGCGCCATCTGCACCCACTACAGCAGAACCTAATCTTGTCGGCGTGGAAAACAACCACACATCAACAGGCGATGCAGCCTTGAAACCGCCAAGACTAATTTTTATTGTGTCGCCACCAGATAGATGAACTGTTCCATCACTATCAAGAGGGGCAGTTTTTCCACTTTTGTCTATTCCAGACAACGTTGCACTAAGAGCACCAGCAGTAATCACCATCTGGTTGTTCTCACGTGTCACTGTTGCATCAGTTTTAACTCCATCAACTTGCACCGCTGTTTGACCTGCATCCACTTTGGCAACTACAGGAGGTCCGACGGTCGTTGTCGTCACTATTGCCGGCAACGTTGTCGTAACGACCGTTCTTGATCGTGCTGGCGCAATTGTTGTTGAAGTAGTTGTCGTTGTCGTTGGAACAGGCGCACCGTTGGCACCAAGAACAGGAAGAGTTGTTGTCGTCGGTGCAATTGTGGCAACTGAATTTTGGCCTGTTGCCACCGTTGTCACTGGAGCCTGAATCACAATTGACAATGCCGGTGCGGTCGTTGTTGTAGTTGTAGCTGGGTTCGCAGACCCGGTAACTGTTTTGGAAGCAGACTTGTAGTTGGTACGCGAGACCGAAATGGTTACTGTCGCTGACTCACCAGCATCTAAACCCGTCACTGTGACGTCTTCAGTAGATCGTGAAACTGAACCCTTAGTCGTCGTAAGAACATATGTGTAGCTGGACGAGTAATTGGAGATTGAGAATGTAAAGCCCGTGGAAGTCGCAACTGAACTCGTCGTTGTTGGCACTACGGAATCAGTGAGGTCAACTACAACTGATGTCGCCGCAGATAACACTGCAGTTGATGCACCGACACCGTTGGATGCAGCAACCGAGACCTTGATGTGTTTATCGATGTCGGTATCAGTCAATTCGTACGTGCGGCTTGTTGCTGAACCAATGTTCGAATATGTGCCGCCAGACGTAGTTGCTCGTTTCCATTGATATGTATACGAAGTGGGCGAACCGGTCCAGGATCCATTTGAAGCGGTCAATGTTGCGCCGGTGCGAGCAGTACCAGTTATGACGGGAATCGCCGTGTTCGTTGGCGCAATATCTACCACAGTAGAAGTTGGTGAAGACAGCACGGCACTAGAAGAACCAGCAACATTTGAGGCAACAACCGCTGCCTTGATGTAATACCCAACATCAGATTCTGGTACCAGATATGTACTACTTGTTGCTGTAGGTATATCGCTGTAGGAACCGTTAGAAGTCAATGATCGTTTCCACTGATATGCATACGCCGTTGGTGAACCCGTCCAAGTGCCGGTTGATGCAGAAAGCGTTTCACCCGTGCGAGCTATACCCGTGACGCTTGGCGCTAGCGAATTGGTCGGAATAGTGGGATCTTCAACTGCAAATGTGAGATCAATAAGGTAATGAAACGAATTTGTCAGATTAGGAAAGCTGTCTGGTGTCAGGCTGTAGTACCCATTGACGACAGTAAGTGGTCCGGATGCCCGGTTGGCTATTGACCCAGTGTTGAAAACAAATCCCCCGTCAGTAAGCGAGAAGCCCACTGAGAATGTGCTGTTCGCGGCAATCAGCACCGGAGTATTTAGTGTGAGTTCTTGCCAACCAGAGGCGGTTTCATTTTGAAACACTTGCTGCGCGAGAACTGTTCCCAATGAATTCCATACATACACGGTGTGTGCTCCTGCGAAGATTGGATCCTTGTAGAAGCGAACTTTGGTAACCGAACCTTCAGCGGTTGTAGTCATTCTCACGCCGAGAGTTAATGGGCCTTGGGTGTAGGTCGAAAATGTCCACGAGCCACCATTCAATGTGTATTGACCAGCGGCGCGCACCAAGGATGGCTGCGAAATGAGTAGTGCGAAAATAATCATTGCCGTTACAAGCCGGGAGACTAATGACTTCATATTCAGCTCTTTAGATTTCCCGATCTCACGATTATGTATGTTATGCACATAACTGTGCACTTTCCCTCTAACTTCACGATTTAAGGTAACAGTCCTAGACTGTTCAAAGACAAGGACTGTTCTTGAGTATCAGGTGAATGGGTCACGAACAGTCAGCGTTGAGGAATAAGGTAAAGACGTGCCAAATAAGAAGTCAGCCGAGAAGAAAGCAGCCCCGAAGCGCCGGTCGCCTATTTCTAGGGCTGAGGGCGAACGCCGATTGATTGCGGCTGCCACGCTATTGATCCGAGAGAAGCCTTTCTCAGAAGTAGGGGTCAGGGAGATTGGCCTTTTGGCCGATGTCAACCATGGGTTTGTTCACACATGGTTTGGCGGAAAAAACGAGCTTCTTCGTGCTGTGGCTATTCAACAGGTGCTCGAGATTGCAAAAAACGTGCCAGAAGTAGCAGCTGGAACACCTGCATTGGTGCTCACTCCAGAGCTCACTTCGGTAGTTCGTCTCATAATGTGGCTTGATCTCGAAGGTTTTGACGTGGGCGTGAAGTCCATAATCACGCCCATTATTGATGTCATGACCGCGCGCTTTGTCGAGATTGAAAAGCTTGAACCATCAGTTGCACGAGAATTGGCAATCCAAGCCGT
>CALPPK020000054.1 GCA_943325435.2 Bifidobacterium breve | reverse complement strand
GTCGGATGTGACGCCGAATGATTCTTTTGATGGCTTCACAGTTCTCACAGAGGCGCCTGTGGGAGTGAACTCAAACTTCTCAATACAGAACTCATCTGATGCAGCAGCACACTCAGGAAAATTCGTTTGACCTGCGAAACTAAGCGCCCGCACGGACGTCCCGATTCCTGACACAAAAACTGAGGTGGCAAGAACAACACCGCTGATAACACACTTCGATAAACGCGACATAAACAACTTCCTGGGTCCAGCAGAATCTCTGTATCCAACGGACACTTTAACAGGTGGAAAAAGCCCCTGTCGGCACTACATCGGTATGACGCCGGAGGGCACCCAACTACCGTGTGCGCCATAAGGAACGCGCTGCGGCAAGTGAATCGTTGCAAGGGGCGGACTCGTGAAATTCTGGGCGTCGATGATGATCAGGCGTGATTTTTCGCTTGCCGTGTCATGCACGATGGTCATCACATAGCCATCATCTTCGGCTCCACCTGTAGAAGACGGAGCAAAGACCGGCTCTCCCCCACGAGTTGTTTTACCAAGGTGATGTTCCCAACACTTGCCCGTTGACAAGTCGTACTTCCACAATGATGATCCGTAGACAGGCTCTTCTGAGTTACCTTCGCCACCCAATGACATGAGATATGCAAACTGTGCCTTTGAACCAACATACGCATCATTGACTCGACCAAAATCTCCGGGACGATCGTCAACCATTTCTTCGGTGACTTTTCCAGAGATGGGGTCAATGGTCCACTTGTATAGACGACCCACTTCGGCGTAGTCGTCTGAACTTGAACCGAACGCTTCATTCTGTCGCGACACGTGAATCACGATGTTGTCACCGTCGTCGTATGCATTCACGGGGTGAAACACATAACACGGATCAATTTCGAACCACCGAGTGTCACTTCCACGACCGTCACGTGGCATCACACCAAGTCGAGCACCAGCATCGCGATTGAATTTGAATGGAATGCCGGAAGCAATTTCCCCTAGATCAAACTGCAATGGCAAGTCCATGAAGATGACATTCTTCTGTGTGATATTGAAATCATGCATCATCACCATGTTTGGAACATCAATAGGGTCAAGTTGTTTCAGTTTGCCGTCTGCGCCAATACGTATGTAGTGAACGTACGGCGGTTGAAATGAGAAATAACTGAAGGCAAGTAAGTCGCCAGTGACGGGGCAAATCTTTGGATGTGCAGTCATTGAACATGTCAATGCACCGTCATAGTTTTCATAACCGAGCGTCTGCAGATTGCTGTCAATCTTGAATGGCCAATGGCCTTCTTCAAGCGCAAGCAATGAACCGTTATGTGGCAACACATGAGTGTTGCCGGTGCCACGGGCCAGTTCAGGCACACGGTCGTATGGCAGATTTCGCGCAGATGCCGAACTGGGCGTATTGACGAATTGGTTGCGGTACCACTCGGCCTTTCCGTCCCTGATGCGCACACCATGCAACATGCCGTCGCCAAAAAACCAATGTGGTGACGTTCCACTTGCCGGGTTCGGACCAGTGCGCACATACAGGCCATCTAGTTCCGGTGGGATTGTTCCCTCTACGCGCAGATCTGTACTTTTGATCTCAACGTGCATCGGCTCCCAGTTGTCACGTAAGTGCCACGGGGTATGGGCGGAATTCTCGGCGGCATCTAAACGGCTCATGGTGCGAGCCTAATTCATCAATAAATCAGCCTGGACAGCCGAAGCGCCTTCACTACGGGACAGATGAGGAAGTAGTAGTCGTTGGCGCGACCGTGCTCGTAGTTGTGGTCGTGGTCGAGGTGGTTGTGCTTGTTGTAGTGGTCGTTGGCGCAACCGTTGTAGTCGTCGTGGTTGTTGGCGCCACCGTCGTGGTCGTAGTCGTGGTGGTTGACGTCGTGGTCGGAGGCGGGATAACGAATCCGTTTGCCCAACCCCAACGAATGTCCATCGGTGCTCCAAGCGGCATGCCAGCGGTTGCTGGAATTGCATCAAGCGCGCGACGCAATTGCGCCCATGCATCCCAAGCGGAGATTCCTGTTGTTGGGCAACCACCCTTTACTTGTGTGCACGCTGCAGTTTGCACAGTGAGCGCCGCGAGACGCAGAGGCATCTTCATTTCTAAAGCGCGGGCCGCGAGAACTGCCCATTGCCGAGAGAGAGCGCCACTCTTCGTATGAATTTGTGGCATTGCGTAAATGTTTGGTCCAGCGTGAGCCGATACCCACAACACATCATCAATTGTCCATCCGTTATTGCATGTGAGATCTGCACTGATTGTTTGTGGGCAACCATCTGCAGATCCAAAGTTCCACAGTCGTGAATTAGTTGTACGCACATAACCGTCGACCCATGCGCGCGCCTGACCAGGTGGCCCCCAGCCCGGTTCTAGGTCAACAGAGCCTGACACTACTGTTCGAGGATCTGAAACAGTTTGGGCTGCTACTACAAGTTTTGCCCACGCGATACCGCCCATGAAACCGTTGAATCGAGTCACCGCACCAGAGTTACTTGTACCGATTGATACTTCCCATGGCCCTGTACCGCACTCGGCAAGACCAGTTGCCCATGCCGACGTTGTCGCAATGATTTGTTCATTTGTAATTGTCTTACCGAAACCAGTTGTGCCTGTGGCATTTTGCGAACCGAAAGACAGCATCACGACTCCGCGAGGAACCTTCTTGGCTTGGTCACACGCAGCCGCACGAATTACTGGAACCGCAGTCTCAATAGGAAATACGTCTTTCCCACGCACATAACTTCCAATTGCAACTACCCACTCACGTGAAGTTGATGCTGGAACAGCAGACGGGTACCACACTTGGTCAGTTCCGGAAACTTCAACCTTGCCCGGTACGGAATGTGGAACGGGCGTGCGAACGCAGCCCTTTGCACAACGAAGTGCGTTTGGTGAAAAAGCGTCGACTGTAACTTTTGTACCTTTTGACTTCTTGTTCTTTGTTGACAAAGCGACAACCATCACCGTGTTCGTTGCTTTTGCGCGCGTCATCACAACAGCGCGACGAATCGTCTTAGGGGCGTACTGATCAACAATGCGGGAGCGCTTTCCGTTTACGTATACAGCAACTTTGCCGTTCTTTGGCCCCGCAGTGAACCACATAGCAAACGACTTGCCTTTCACAGTGAAAGACAATGCTGCACCGGTAGTTGACGTAGACCAGACGTTGCCGCCATACGCAACTTTGATGGGCGCTTTCTTCCACGGAGCTTCAACAGTGATGGCATCGGCCGATGCTGAAGTCAATACGCCCGCAAGAAGGACAGCCACTACAGCCAGTGCGCGCTTCGAGAAATGCATAACCCCACCGTACTTCCCAATGATGAACGAAAGGAGTCGCTCGTCAGCCGAAAGCTCGTATCGCTCGCACTCGTAAGGCTTTCACCCCATTAATTGAGTCGGGCAATAACCATTTTTCTCTGTCAAATTGTTGACCATCTTTGAAATTAACTGTCCACGCATTATTGAAGTCATATTCGCTTGACGACCAATAAAAACTGCGCGCGTATGAACCGATTCCCGGAGATGCGGTGCCAAGTACTGAATGCATCAGGTTGAGTTCGTTCTTAGATGGCAAGAACCAATCATCAAAACCATTGAAGACCATTGCTTGTGCGTAGCGCGCTGCGTAACGACCACGACCATAAATCTTCACGATTCTGTCTGTATTGATTTTTCCCATTCCGATTTGAGTTGCGAGGACTCGTTGCGTCTGCGCTTTCACCTTCAGCACATCCCGATAGACAGGTCGCTTCTTGTCAACAGCAGTGAGACGTTTCCACGGCAGTCCGACACCTTCGGTTTCTACTGGTGCAGCTTCCAGATAACGACCCCACGTTTTGTGTTCTCCTGCGTCATAGAACACAACTCCCCCGGCCGGACCAGTGTCACCGATGTTGCACGGCCCGCTCGCGGAGCAGGCTTTTCCAGTTAGTGCAGGGTTAGATACGGGCGGAACAATGCCAGTGCCTATAGGAAACGAACGCATTGCAACTAGGTGAAATGGAAGTGACGGAAACCCAGAGCCACGATGAAGTCGGTTACGGGTTAGTTGTTTGATTCCCGTAATCGCCCCCACACCACTTTCATCTGTGAACTGTGTGCCATCTTGAAACAATTGATACCAGGCGTAGTTTGCAGAGTTCTCACTCGATGTCCAATATGGAACAGCTGGCATTTTCGGAACACCTTTGGCGGCGCGAGTGAAATACGTTGCGTTCAACTCATCAACAGATGGTAAAAACCAATCGTCGTAATTGTTAACAACAAGATTGTCAACAAAACTCGCTGCATATTGCCCTGGTCCACTTTGAGCCACGATATTCGCGGTATTGGTGCGACCCATTCCGATTCCCTTTGCATCAATATGCATGCGCTTAGTTGTGTCATTTGGGTACAACGATGTCGTCGGTTTGAGAGACCACGCAAGACCAGTTCCAGATGTCAATGGCAGAGCTTCGAGGTACTGCCCCCACCACAGCACCGAACCAGCATCGAACACAATGGTGCCGCCAGCAGGGCCTATGTTGCCAACGGTGCAGCGCCCACCTTCGGCACAGGATGCGGCCATTACCGGCTGTTGTGAGACGGCCACCATTGACAGTCCGATCGCACAGGCAAGCAGAAATTTTCGCATTCCCCTTTTTACCCCATGGGGCCTCCAATAGGCCCTCGGTTAGAGTTAGTCATGGCTTCTCAAGCATTCACTAACGACCGTAAACATGTTTTTCACTCGTGGTCAGCACAATCCCTGATTTCCCCTCTTGTTGTAGCGCGCACCGAAGGGTCGTGCTTTTGGGATGAAGACGGAAAGCGATACATCGACTTCTCGAGTCAGTTGATGAACGTGAACATTGGACATCAACACCCAAAGATGCTGGAAGCAATCAAGGCGCAAGTCGACAAGATGTGCACGATTGCGCCGTTTCATGCAAACGAAGAACGTAGTGAAGCAGCACGTCTGATCGCTGAACTTGCACCCGGCGATTTGAACATGGTGTTCTTCACAAATGGCGGCGCAGAGGCAACTGAGAATGCAATACGCATGGCGCGCCTACACACAGGTCGAAACAAAGTTATGTCTACGTACCGCAGCTACCACGGTGCAACAGGTGGAGCGATTCAGTTAACTGGTGACCCTCGCCGTTGGCCAGCCGAACCAGCAATGCCTGGCATCATCAAGTTTTGGGGACCATACACATACCGTTCGGCGTTTCATGCCCAGAACGAAGCAGAGGAATGCGAACGTGCTCTGCAACATTTGCGCGACACGATCATGGTGGAAGGTGGCAACTACATCGCGGCCATCATCTTGGAAACTGTTGTAGGAACTAACGGAATCTTGGTGCCACCAGCCGGATACTTGCAAGGCGTGCGTGACATTTGCGATCAACACGGAATCGTCATGATTGTGGATGAGGTAATGGCTGGCTTTGGTCGATGCGGCGAGTGGTTCGCAGTTGATCATTGGAGTGTCACCCCTGACCTCATTTGTTTCGCCAAGGGCGTTAACTCTGGTTACGTGCCACTTGGTGGTGTCATCATTTCTGACCGCATTGCTGATTCATTCCGCGAGCGCCAGTTCCCTGGCGGACTCACCTATTCAGGCCACCCGCTTGCATGTGCGTCTGCGATTGCTTCAATCAATATCTACAAAGAAGAAAAAATCATTGAGAAGGCACGACGCCTTGGTTCTGACGTGATTGCACCTGGTTTGGCAGCCATTCAGGCCAAGCACCCAAGCGTTGGTGACATACGTGGGCTCGGATGCTTCTGGGCGATTGAACTAGTACGTGACCGCGATACACGCGAACCACTAGTGCCATTCAACGCCACTGGCGCAGACGCAAAACCAATGGGTGAAGTTCTTGCCGCAGCTAAAGCAAAAGGCTTGTGGCCATTTACTCACTTCAACCGCATACATGTAACGCCACCACTTACAACGAGTGATGCTGAAATCGCTGAAGGCCTCGCCATCATCGATGAAGTTCTTGACATCGCCGATACGTATTACACCAGCAAATAGGTTTTAGCGGTTCTGCGGGAACCCAAGATCAACACTTGACGTGCGCGGGTCTGGCCAGCGCGAGGTAACCACTTTGCTACGCGTAAAGAAGTTGATGCCTTCAGGGCCATACATGTGGTGGTCTCCGAACAAACTGTTCTTCCAGCCACCGAATGAGTAGTACGACACAGGAACTGGAATAGGCACGTTGATGCCAACCATTCCGACACTGATATCGAACTGGAATTCGCGAGCGACTCCGCCATCACGTGTGAAGAGAGCAACACCGTTACCAAATTGGTTGGCATTGATGAGCGCAACGCCTTCGGCATATGACTTCACACGAACAACGTTTAGTACTGGGCCAAAAATCTCTTCGTCGTAGCAGCGCATGCCGGGCTTAACGCCATCAATGATGCTCGGGCGAATAAAGAAGCCATCCGCAGGCACATTGGTGCGGCCATCAACTACAACAGTTGCTCCTTCGGCTGCCGCACCAGCAAGGTAACCAGCAACTTTGTCGCGATGTTCTGCTGTGATCAGGGGTCCCATTTCATTCTTTGAATCACTGGCTGGTCCTACCGTGATTGCAGGAATACGCTCTTGCACTTTTTTGATCAGAGCATCTGCCACTGAATCAACTGCGAGCAACACTGAGATCGCCATGCAACGCTCGCCTGCTGAACCATAAGCAGCACTCACAGCTGCATCAGCTGCCATGTCTAGGTCAGCGTCCGGCAAAACCAACATGTGGTT
This sequence comes from Bifidobacterium breve, assembly GCA_943325435.2. Next base: position 369 of record CALPPK020000054.1, on the reverse strand, counting down.
CTTGGCTCCGCCAAGTGCCTGCACACGCTTACCGTTCTTTGTGCCTGTCTCATAGATGTACTTTGCAATTGGCGTAGAACCAACAAAAGACACTGCGGATACATCTGGGTGTTCAAGCAAACGGTCCACTGCGACTTTGTCGCCGTTGATGACATTGAACACACCGTCTGGAACGCCTGCTTGCTTCAGTAAATCTGCCAAGAACAGAGCGACGGACGGATCCTTCTCGCTTGGCTTCAAGATGAATGTGTTGCCGCACGCAATTGCGCTTGCAAACATCCACATCGGAACCATTGCTGGAAAGTTGAACGGCGTAATGCCTGCAACCACACCGAGTGGTTGACGAATGCTGTACACATCAACACCTGT
>CALPPK020000053.1 GCA_943325435.2 Bifidobacterium breve | reverse complement strand
GATGCCAACCCTGGCACGAGAGCCATCGATTAACACCCATTCATGATCTTTTGAATATCGGAGTTGGGAAGGAACTGTCACTTCACTAACGGTACTCTCTAGGACCTTCGTCCCGACGCCAAATGACTCCTCACCGTCGGCAGATACTCAAAGAAGGATTTATACGACACGAAAACACCCGGGATACCTACCGCCCACCCCATGTAGGTGAACACGACCCAAGCGCCTCCGGCAGATCCCAGGGTTATCCAAGGGACAGCTGCCATCAGAGCGAATGTCGCCCACTTTCCGAGACGAGTCACTGGGAAACGCTCCATGCCCATTGCCGTGGCAACAACCATTAGGACGGCAATAGACACCTCTCGAATCAGAATGACAATCCCGAACCACATCGGCAAGTAGTCGTAATACAAGGCAGCACCAATTCCGACAAAGAACACGGTGCGATCAGCGATGGGGTCAAGAATCTTTCCCAGTTCACTCACCTGATTAAATCGTCGAGCGATATATCCATCGATCCAGTCCGTGGATGCAAGAAGGCCAAAAAACCAACTACCTGCAACTACCCGGCCGTCAGCAAACAAACTGACGAATGTGGGCAACATTGCAAGGCGAAGCACAGAGAGCACATTCGGAATGGTCAGATTTTCACGAATACGCACAGACAAATGGTAGCCCCAGTGACCATTCCACATTGAGCATCGGCATAGTCTGCAGATATGAAACCTGCCCTCGAAAACCAAGTTGCCTTCATTACCGGTGGAGGTTCTGGCCTCGGAGCAGCCGCTGCCCGTCGACTCGCTGCCGATGGAGTTCTCGTTGCTGTCAACGACTTAGACCTCAATGCAGCCGAGAAAGTTGCGAACGAAGTTGGAGGTATCGCGTATGCATTTGACGTTACAGATTCAGTTGCCTTCACATCAGCTGTCGATGACTGCGTAAAGAAATTGGGTCGCCTCGACATCATGGTCAACAATGCTGGCATCGCACCGCAAGACACAGCTTCCAAAACTGATCTGATGATTGAGAACGTGACAAAGAGAATGGCCGGCGAAATTGGTCAGATGAGTCCGATGAATTATCTGAGAGACCTAACAGACGAAAACTGGGACAGGATGATAAAGGTTCATCTGTACGGTGCGTTTTATGGGTGCCGTGCAGCACTCACACACATGCAACCACAGCGATCAGGCCGCATCATCAACATCTCGTCAGTACTCGGCCTCTACCCAGCAGCTGGTGCACCTCACTACTCCGTTGCTAAAGCCGGAATAATCACGCTCACAAAAGCTGTAGCGGCCGAAGTTGCACCTTTGGGCATCAATGTCAATGCAATATGCCCTGGCTACATTCGCACTCCGCTACTCACGCCATTTAGCGAAACCATGATGGCCGGTATCACCATGAGGATTGGTAAGGGTCGCCTGGGCGAGCCTGATGAACTCGCAGACATGATTCGATTTCTTTCCGGACCAGAGTCTGAGTACTGCACGGGCGACGTTTTCAATGTGTCTGGCGGATACACCGGATGACCACCATCTTCACGCGCATCATTGAGGGTCAAATTCCCGGCACCTTCGTGTACCGCGACTCATTGTGTGTTGCCTTCTTAAGCATCAATCCGCTCGCCGATGGCCATGTTCTTGTTGTTCCCATCGAAGAAGTTGACCATTGGATAGACATGAGTCCAGAGCTGTCTGCTCATATGTTCTCAGTATCACATCGAATATCACTTGCAATCTCGAAAGCGTTTCCGTGTACACGAGTGGGATTGATTATCGCTGGATACGAAATCAATCACTGCCACATCCATCTGATTCCAACCAACACAATGAGCGAACTCAATTTCGCGAACGCCGCTGCAAGTGTCGTACGCAATGTTTTAGAGGCGCAAGCTGAAAAGCTGATAAGCGAATTGGCTCTTATCTAAAAAAGAGTGTCGGGTTCACGTTTCTCAACGGACTCTTCATGTTCATTCAGCAAAGATTCAGAGTTATTCTTCACACTGTTGACCAATGTGGACACTTTCCGAGCAACAAATCGCGGCTGTTGATCTGGTGCAAAAAGTTCGAGCGGAGGCACCGGATTACACATCCATTCAAGCGCATCATCAGCGCGCAACTCAACGGGGCTCCTGCTGTGGATGTACGAAAGATCATCGACGCTTTCGCGAGTGATCAATGAAAAGGTGTGACGGCCTTCAAGAGCGGGCGACGCTGTCCAAATACCCGCCACCAGCATGAGACCACCGTCTTCACGCGTTACAAAATATGGAACTTTTCGCTTCGGGTCAGTTCTGTCCCATTCATAAAACCCACTCATCGGAATGATGCATCGCCTGCTTGGTACAGATTGTCGGAACGAGGGTTTCTCAGTGATTGTCTCAGACCGAGCATTAATGAGTTTTGACCCGACGCTTGGGTCTTTAGACCAAGAAGGAACGAGTCCCCACTGCATCGGATCAACAATGACGCTCGACTCCTCGTTGCGAAGAATAGGCACAACGTGAGTTGGTGCTGTGTTGTAGTTCGGTGCAAACAGACTGTCTTCACCGAAAGACATTGTCATTGAAGCTTCACGCAAAGCATCCGACATCTCGTCCATCAGTAATTCAGCACTGAACGCCCCAACGAAACGACCACACATAACGAGAGAACCCTACGGACGAGGAGCTGCGACCTTTGGATAGAACGTCTCAATATGTTTCGGAAGACTGTTCTTCACAAACGTTGAGGTGTCATCGGCCAAGACTTCCGGAAGACCTTCTTCAACGCCATTGAGTGTTCGTTCAACAACTTGAAAAGGAGATGTCTTAGGCATATCGACCCCTGCGGCCATATCGGTATCGATAAAAGCAGGGTGAACGGCAACTACAAGAGTGCCTTGACGCGCTAGTTCAAGTCTCAGGCCGTTAGTCAATGACCAAGCTGCCGACTTGGACATTGCATACGTAGCTACGTCCTTAATTGACATCCATGAGACTGCAGAAAGCACATTGACAATGGCGCCACCACCATTTGCAGCCAAAACGGGTGCAAAGCTTTTCGAGAGATTGAGTGGACCCCATACATTGGTCTCAAACTCTGCCTTTGCATTTTCCAATGCATTCTCAGCCATGATTCGTCCACCAATAACTACACCCGCATTGTTGATCAACATCGTGAGATCGTCACACGCCTCTACTGCAGCAGCAATATCGGTTGCGCTCGTCACATCAAGACGAATCGGCACCGCTCCACTATTGGTGACCGACTCAATTTGTCGGGCGGCTGCATAAACCTTTGCTGCCCCCCTGTCGAGCAACTGTCGAACATATTCAGCTCCGAGACCACGGTTTGCACCTGTCACCAAAACTACGGATCCTTCAATCTTCATTGAATTCTTCTTTCTCACCTTGAGAAGGTGGCAATTTCATTGGTCGGGCTGGCGGGATTTGAACCCACGACCTCTTGTCCCCCAGACAAGCGCGCTACCAAGCTGCGCTACAGCCCGAATGGTTTATGACTCTATCGGTGAGTCTCACCCCTTGCCTAAACAAAGAGCTGTACTACTCGCCATCCCAAATAGAGGCACAGAAGACCAACGAGCAATTTGAAATGCCATGGAGTTTTCTCGCCGTCTACACCTGCAAGTTTCTTCAAATCAAGAGTGTCAGCATTGATGCGGCCCGATGCCGACACATTGTCGACAGCAGACTGACATTCGGGACATTCACCATCGGTGGTTAATGCGGATGGTGCAAAATATTTGGCACATGGTTCACACCACGGCATGACTAATCGCCCTTTTTCCGTACTCGAAGCTTGAGCGGTGTTGAGCCAAACTCAAATGCTTCGCGAATTGAGCGCTCTAGATAACGAATGTAAGGAGCAGACAATTCACGATTGACAAACAGAGTAAATGTCGGTGGATCGTTCGCACCCTGAACAGCGAACAACACTCTGGCGCCACCAGGTGCTGGCGACTTTTGTTGAGCAGCAGAAATCACTCTGTTCACGTCTCGAGTTGGAATCTTGCGGTGATACTGCTCGATGGCTTCTTGCAGCACTGGACGCAATTTATGCACGCCCATTCCAGTAAGTGCAGATAGCTTCAAAACTGGCGCATCGTCAATGAAATACAACATGCGTGCAAGATCCAATTCGACTTGTCGGCGGTTCTCTGAATCGAGCAACTCCCACTTATTCAACACGATAAGAATCGGACATCCGGCAACGTCAATTCGCTCGGCCAAGCGTTGATCCTGGCTTGTAACGCCAACTGTTGCGTCAATGATGAGGATTGCAATGTCAGCCTCATCGATTGCCTTCAGGGCTCGCACAAGAGAATAGAACTCTGTTGATTCATCAATCTTGCTGCGCTTACGCATTCCGGCTGTGTCGATAAAGACCAACGGACCATCTGGTGTTTCAACAAGTGTGTCAACGGCATCACGAGTTGTCCCGGGCATGTCATGCACTACGGAACGCTCTTCGCCCACCAAACGGTTAAACAACGTGCTCTTGCCAACATTCGGGCGACCAACAAGTGCAACACGTGGCACGCCGTCAGGCTTGATTGCATCGAGTTCGCGAACCGGCAATTCAACATGAGGAATACGCGCAACAACTTCGTCGAGGAAGTCTCCAGAGCGACGACCATGAAGAGCAGACACTGCCATTGGCTCTCCGAAGCCAAGCGACATGAAGATCCACTTTTCTTGCTCGCGACGATCATTGTCAGATTTATTGGCAGCTAGCAGAACCGGCACGCCAGTTTTACGCAACCATTGCGAAATGTGCTCATCATCATCAGTAACACCGACAGATGCATCGACCATGAAGATGACAAGGTCAGCTTCGCGAACAGCCTCTTCAACTTGACGACTCACCTTGTCATCAAGTTCTGAACCGCTTGGCATCCATCCACCAGTATCAACAATCCAAAACTCGATACCAAGCCATGAAGCCATTCGCGGATGCCTGTCACGGGTAATTCCTGGGCGGTCTTCAACAATTGCGGCTTGTTCGCCAATAACACGGTTAAACCATGTGCTCTTACCCACATTTGGGCGTCCAACAATGACAACTGTAGGAAATATGACTTTCTCTTCGTCAGACATGAGAAACCTCTCTTCTGGCTGATTCAAGCCGATCTCGTAATGAACTTCCACTAGTAGGCAGAACTTCAATATCAAATTGATTTTGCAAATCGTCTAACAGCCCGCCGTCTAAGAACACGCCATCGTTAAGACACACATCTGGCAACAAGTAAACATGCGAGCCATTGTCTGCAGTCAGCACGCGATGAATATCTTCATACGTCATCAATCCGGCAACAGCAGTGTTACCTCCAAAGTATTGATTCTGAACTTCTAGAATTACAACATCTTCGAAATTCTGGTCTACAAGAGCGGTGCGCATAACAGATGCCCCATAAGAACCAGTAACAACGGCTACGGGTTTGTTGACATTTGGCTTCCTCGTGCGCAAAGAAACCGGTACAGACGCGGATGAACGCAATCCGGTGTCAGCTGCGGGATTAATCACTCGCACGTAGTCAGTGGGTGATGACACATCCACAGAAGCAAAGAAACCCGACTGTTTACCCATCAAGTCAGGTCCGGTTCCAGCAAACGAATCGAGAAAGGACCGAACAAGCCCCACACCATCTTCCAACATAGGAAATTCGCCATAGTGCGAAGATTCCGGAACGGACTTTTGCGCGACCAAATAAAACTCATCGGCTAGATGAATAGGTTGACGTCCAATAGCTCGAACGTAACGTGCTTGCCATTTAGCAACTGTCTCTATGACTAGGGTGGCTTCAACTTGAGTGTGAACCCGCATGCGGTCTTCGGTGTTGAAACGAGACAATCCAAGTGGCACTATTGCGATTGATTCGAGGGTCGGGTATTGCTCTAAGAGACCAGCAAGTGTTGATTCGAGAATTTCACCGTCATTAACTCCTGGACACAGAACTATCTGAGCGCGAATCTCTATGTCGTTTTCAAGCAACACCTTCATCCATCGCAAACTGAAACCGCCGCGAACATTGCGCAACATTTCCGACCGGACATGAGGCTCAGGCGAATGAATGCTGACGTAGAGAGGCGACAATCTCTCGTCAATCACGCGCTCTAGATCCGCTTCCGTGAAACGGGTCATGGTGGTGAAATTCCCGAACAAGAAACTGAGTCGGTAGTCGTCGTCCTTCATGTACAAACTACGGCGCATGCCTTTGGGTAATTGATAGATGAAGCAAAACTCACAATGGTTGTCGCATGTGTGAATGCGATCAAAGACAGCACTGGAGATGGAGACGCCCAGCGGCTCCCCCGGCTGACGCGTGAGATCAAATTCAAGGGTTTCGCGACCACGCAGGACACAGATATCGACCTCGTCAGATTCGACTAACCGCTGCCACTCAAGAATGTCGCGAGGCACCACCCCATTGACCGACATCACTCGGTCTCCGACCATCAGACCGACCCGAAAAGCCGCCGAAGATCGGTCAATCGCAGCTATCTGCGGCAGGGAGTCGGTGGTCGAATTCACCCCTGCAGGCTACCGCTGAGCACTCTCGGTAGTCTGAAGAGGTTATATGGCCGTCAACAAGGTACTTCTCGCCTCGCCCAGAGGCTTCTGCGCTGGTGTCGAGATGGCCATCAAGGCTCTGGCGTGGATGGTTCGCTCATTTGACGAACCCGTCTACTGCTATCACGAAATCGTTCACAACAAGATTGTGGTCGACCGCTTTATCGCACAGGGAGTGATCTTCGTCGACTCAATCGATGAGGTTCCCGTCGGAGCACCAATAATGCTGTCTGCACATGGTTCAGCCCCAGAGATAGTTGCCGCCGCCCGCTCACGCGGAAGCTATGTGGTTGATGCAGTGTGTCCACTCGTGACGAAGGTGCACCACGAGGTGAAGACTCGTGCGGCAAAGGGCTATCACATTGTCTACATCGGTCATGAAGGACACGAAGAAGCAGTTGGCACCATGGCTGTTGCACCAGCTTCAATTTCTAGAGTCGAATCTCTCGAAGAAGTGGAAGCACTTCCCGACTTCGATTCAAATGTTGCGATGCTCGCACAAACAACCCTGTCACATAGAGAATGGAACGAAATTGCCGTTCATGTGCGCGAAAGATTTCCAGACGTATGGACACCCGGCAAGAGCGATCTATGTTTCGCAACG
>CALPPK020000052.1 GCA_943325435.2 Bifidobacterium breve | reverse complement strand
GAACTTATTGCTGCAGAGCCATGGGGTCGCGAGCAATGGGAACGCTTGTCAGAAGGACAAATCTTCGACGGCATGGAAAGTTGGCTTCCGTGGCTAACAGAGTCTGATGATTTACTGACAGACCATCTCGGTGATGACGCATTGGTGATCATGGTGGAGCCACGACGAATGGGCGAACGTGCGCGCGACCTTCTTGCAGAAGAAGATGACCTTGCAAAAGCGCTGGCAACATCCTGGGCGCGTGATGAGAACGTGTCATTCCCGCGACTACATGTTGAAGCCGAGCGCATATTTTCAACAAGCAACCGCACTCCGACTATTTCTTTGATTCCTACTGCGGAATCTGTTGACGGCCCCGCAGTGCCGGCATCTGGCTGGGGACCCATCATTCATGACCCATCATCATTTGTTCGTCGCGTCAATGAAATGCTCAGCGAAAAGTGGAGCATTGTCGTAACGGCAGAGACTCCAGAATCAATTCCACGACTCGTTGACATGATGCGTGGACATGGAATTGATTTCACTGCCACCAACGACGCAAAGAAAATCGCCACTCCAGGTGCTTGGGTGACATTTGCTCCACAATCACGCGGCGCATCTCTTCCCAATTCTCGTGTCGCAATCATTTGTGAAAGTGATCTCAGTGGGCGTCGCCGCACACGCTCATCGCGCCACACCAAAGCGCGATCATCTGGAACAGTCTTTGAAGACTTGCAACCAGGTGGCTACGTGGTGCATGCGCATCATGGTGTCGGTAAGTACGAAGGCATGGTCAAACGTTCTATTGGTGGCGTCGAGCGTGACTACTTACTCATTACCTACAAGGGTGGTGACAAGCTCTATGTTCCGACAGAACAAATCGGCGTCATTCGTCAATATGTTGGCGGAGAAGCACCAACGTTGCATCGCATGGGTGGTTCAGACTTTGCTCGCGCCAAGTCTCGGGTGCGCTCTGCTGTGCGTGAAGTGGCACAAGAATTGGTGCTGCTGTATCAGCGCCGCGTAACAGCAGTCGGCCATGCATTTCCCCCTGACACTCCATGGCAATCAGAAATGGAAAACGCTTTCCCCTTCATTGAAACACCTGACCAGTTAGACGCTATTGCGGCAATCAAAACCGATATGGAAAGCGAAGTACCAATGGATCGCCTGCTGTGCGGCGATGTTGGCTTCGGAAAAACAGAAGTTGCTGTGCGTGCAGCATTCAAAGCAATTCAAGACGGCAAACAAGTTGCAGTACTCGTGCCAACCACTCTTCTTGCTACTCAACACGGCAATACATTTTCAGAACGATTTGCTGGCTACCCCATCAAGGTTGAAGTCCTTTCGCGCTTTCTCACCAATGCCGAAGCAAAGAAAGTGATTGCTGGTTTAAAGACGGGCGATATTGATTGCGTCATTGGAACACACCGCCTGTTACAGGAAAGTATTGAATTCAAGAATCTCGGACTTCTTGTGGTTGACGAAGAACAACGTTTCGGTGTTCAACACAAAGAAGCCATGAAACGCATGAAGACAAATGTCGATGTTCTCTCCATGTCGGCAACCCCAATCCCACGTACTCTCGAAATGAGCCTCGTGGGAATTCGTGATTTGTCTTTGTTACAAACGCCACCCGCAGACCGCCAGCCGATTCTTACTTTTGTGGGTGAACAAAGCGAGCAAGTTGCAATCGAAGCAATTCGTCGTGAACTGCTTCGCGAAGGCCAGGTGTTCTGGGTTCATAACCGAGTGCAATCCATTGAAGAACGGGCAGCAGAGATTCGTGAATGGGTTCCGGAAGCACGCGTTGCAGTTGCACACGGGCAAATGGATGAAGGCACGCTCGAACAAATCGTTCTTGACTTCTGGGAAGGCAACTTCGATGTGTTGGTCTGCACCACCATTATTGAAAGCGGCATTGACATGCCAACCGTTAACACCCTTGTTGTGGAACGAGCAGACCTACTTGGTCTCGGGCAGATGCACCAGCTGCGCGGACGCGTTGGTCGCAGCGGGCATCGCGCATATGCATACCTCTTTCATCCACGTGACAAAGTTCTTTCACACGAGGCGTATGAACGCCTCCGCACAATCGGTGAATCAACTGACTTAGGAAGCGGATTCAAAATTGCAATGCGTGACCTCGAGATTCGTGGCGCCGGAAACCTTCTCGGGGAATCACAAAGCGGACACATCGCTGCCGTGGGTTACGACCTGTATTGCCAACTTGTTACAGAAGCAGTTTCTGAAATGAAAGGTGAATCAGTTGCAGACGATGTCGAAATCAAAGTTGACATCACAATGGATGCACATCTTCCCGACGACTATGTCCCAAGTCAAGACCTGCGCCTAGAGGCGTACCGCCGCCTCGCAACGGTTCGCACCTCTGAAGAATTGGCCGATATCGAGACGGAATGGCGCGACCGTTTCGGGCCATTGCCAGAACCAGCACAAGCACTTATTTCGGTTGGGGCATTGCGCGTTGAGTGCCTGCGTCTCGGAATCACGGAGATTGTGACCAATGGAAACACCGTCCGTATTTCTCCGATAAAACTGCGCGCCAGTCAGACCATGACCCTGCGTCGCCTTGCATCAGTGGCCGTCTACAAAGATGAGCCAGGCTTCATTTCTCTGCCTATTCCTCGCGGCGCAAACCCTGCCGTGACGGTCATCGCATTGCTTCAAGGCCTTTTTGACCCCTCAGACGACTAAGGTTTATCTGTGATTAAGAGCCCCCGTACTTCCCGTTTCGCCGCTGCACTTGCGGCTACTTGCCTTCTCGGCCTTACTGCCTGTGGCAGTGTCTCGTCTTCTTCAGATTCATTCAGTGTCAATGGCACCGGGTACGCAGAAGAAGACTTCAACAAGTTGTCAGACGTGCTGATTTCGGCCGGACAATTCACTGCTATCAACGGCAAGATCAAGGCAGCAGACGCAATTGTCGTATTGCGCACCCTCATCCGCTACGAAGCTTTTCTTCAATTCACAAAAGATAACGACGTGAAAATTCTTGAAGCAGACAGAGTTGAAGTTCTCAAGAATGCCAATGCAGACGAAAAGTTTCCTACATATCCGAAAGAACTTCAGGATGTATTAGTCAACTTCAACATTGCTGATGTCACTTTGCGGAAAATGACTCCACCTGCAATCGACAAGATTGAAAAACTGTATTCAGATTCTCCTGCATCAGCCGGAGTACTTTGCCTTAGTCACATTCTGGTTAAAACTGAAGCTGAAGCACAGGAAGTCCTTGCAGATCTGAAGGCCGGGACCAAGTTTGAAGATGAAGCAGCAAAGAAGTCCATCGAGCCAGGTGCTGACAAATCAGGTGGCTCATTGGCCAATGGTGATCAGCCATGTCAAGCACTCGCGAACTTGCAAACTTCTTTCGATAAAGATTTCATGATTGGCGCAGTTGCTGCAAAGCCTGGCGTTGCTACAGGACCAGTAAAGAGTTCCTTTGGATATCACATCATTTTGAGTGCTCCATTTGCAGACGTGAAAGATTCTGTTGCGACTGTTGTTGCTGAAAATCCTGGTGCCACTCTTCTTGCCGGCTACATGTCAAAAGCAGACATCAAGGTCAATTCCACTTACGGAGTCTGGAACGGCGCAACCGCCACCATTAGCTAATGCCACGCATCGTTGTCGTCGGTCTCGGACCAGGTAATCAAGGCCTCATCACCGCCGACACGCTTGCTGCCATAAGTTCAATTTCAGTGCGCTTCTTGCGCACTATTCATCACCCGTCAGCACACTTGGTGACTGACGCAACGTCGTTCGATCATTTGTATGACAGTGCCCCGTCATTCGATGATGTCTATCGCGACATTGCACTCACCTTGGTCGATGCGGCCAAGGCAAACGGTGAAGTGCTGTACGCAGTTCCTGGCTCGCCAACTGTGCTTGAAAAGTCAGTTGCTCATTTGCGCGCACGTGACGACATTGAACTGGTAATTCTTCCTGCAGTCTCATTCTTGGAAGATGTGTGGAGAGCACTAAACATTGACCCCATCGAAGCTGGCGTCAGACTTATTGACGGTCATGTCTTTGCTCAGGCCGCTGCAGGTATTTCGGGGCCAATGCTTGTGGCCCATACGCATGCCAATTGGGTGTTGTCGGACATCAAATTGTCTATTGATGACCCAGACCCGCACACCGAAGTCATCCTGCTTCACCATCTCGGTCTAGCCGACGAGCAAATCGCCCACACGACGTGGGCCGATATGGACAGAACTCTTGAAGCTGACCATCTCACCTCTATGTACATTCCACATTTAGGTACACCGGTCGCACACGAGTTGGCCCAGTTTCACGAACTGGCGCGCACATTGCGCAAAGAATGCCCGTGGGATGCCGAACAAACGCATCAGTCATTAGTGCGCTACCTCATTGAAGAGACATACGAAGTTGTAGATGCAATCTCTCGCCTGAATGACGATGATCCGTCGACTGATGTTGATCTCATCGAAGAACTGGGCGATTTGTTGTACCAAGTTGAATTTCATGCCGCAATTGCCGAAGAGCAAGGCCGATTCACAATGGCAGACGTTGCGCGAACAGTTCATGACAAATTGGTGTCGCGACATCCGCATGTTTTCTCTGATGTTGTTGTTTCGTCGTCGGAAGATGTTGAGAACAATTGGGAAGCAATAAAGAAGGCAGAAAAACCAGAACGTTCTGGTCCGTTCGATGGTGTTGTTGAAGCTGCACCTGCGTTGTCATTTGCGACCAAGGTGCAGCAACGTGCGTCTCGGGTTGGTTTTGATTGGGCCAGTTCAGATGGACCATTAGAAAAGGTTGCTGAGGAACTGCAAGAGGTGCATAACGCCATTGGTATTGGTGACCCAGAATCCACCATGGTGGAAGTGGGCGACCTTTTCTTTGCTGTTGTGAATGTGGCCCGCCATCTCGATATTGACCCAGAGAGCGCATTGCGTTCAGCGGTCTTTAAGTTTCGTGCGCGGGTTGAAGGTGTCACCCACTTAGCCGCCAGCCAGGGTCTCGAAATGGCATCTTTGTCTGCCTCTGAACTTGACGAACTGTGGGAAGTGGTCAAGTCGCACCCAACTCACTAGCGTTCTAGGAATGAGTGAAATCGTCGAAGTAGTCGGCCGCGAAGTTTTAGATTCTCGCGGTAACCCAACAGTCGAAGTAGAAGTAGTACTTGACAGTGGCGCAACCGGACGCGCCATCGTTCCATCGGGCGCTTCAACAGGCGAATACGAAGCCGTGGAACTACGCGACGGCGGTTCGCGTTATTTAGGCAAGGGCGTTTTGCGCGCTGTCGAAAATGTCAACAACCTCATTGCTCAAGTGGCAATAGGTATGGATGCCACGAATCAGCGTGCGCTCGACAATGCATTAATCGAACTTGACGGAACTGAAAACAAATCGCGCCTCGGTGCAAACGCAATGCTCGGAGTCAGCTTGTCTGTCGCCCATGCCGCTGCCAGCGAACTAGAACTTCCGTTGTACCGTGCAATCGGCGGCCCACACGCACACGTACTGCCAGTTCCGATGATGAATGTCATCAACGGTGGCGCTCACGCAGACAACAACGTCGACCTTCAAGAGTTCATGATCATGCCAGTTGGTGCACCAAGTTTCCGCGAAGCAGTTCGTTGGGGCGTTGAGACATATCACACTCTGAAAAAGGTTCTTGCAGATCGTGGTCTATCAACGGCTGTTGGCGATGAGGGCGGGTTCGCCCCGAACTTGTCAAGCAATGAAGCAGCAGTTGCAATTCTTGTAGAGGCAATTGAAAAAGCCGGGTACGCACCAGGTAAAGACATTGCAATCGCACTTGACCCCGCAATGAGTGAGTTGTATCGCGACGGCGCATACCACCTCAAGGGTGAAGGCAAAGTTTTGTCCGCACCAGAAATGGTTGAGTGGTGGACATCACTTGTTGATCGCTACCCCATCGTCAGCATCGAAGATGGCATGGCAGAAAACGATTGGAGCGGCTGGGCACAAATGACCGCCGCGCTCGGTTCACGTATTCAATTAGTTGGCGATGACTTGTTCGTCACCAACACACGTCGCCTACAAATGGGTATTGATCAGTCCGTTGCAAACAGTGTTCTTATCAAGGTCAACCAAATTGGAACACTTAGCGAAACTCTCGACACAGTTGAATTGGCAACACGCCATTCATACACAAGCGTGATGAGCCATCGCAGTGGAGAAACCGAAGATTCAACAATTGCTGATCTCGCAGTTGCCACGAATTGCGGCCAAATCAAAACTGGAGCTCCAGCACGAAGCGACCGTGTGGCTAAGTACAACCAACTTCTGCGCATTGAAGAAATGCTTGGCGACACTGCTCGGTTTCGCGGACGCAGTGCCCTTGCGCCCCTGAAGTAACGAACATCTGTTCGTGTGCCACGGTTGACGCCATGTTTCACGCCACAATAGAGACGTGGCTCCACGTTTCTTGAACCCCCTCTCGCGCCTGCGATCACGCACGCGCGATGTCACAAGTTCACTCGTGCGCCCCACCCCCCTCGATCAACGGCTCATCTCTAGTCCAATTACTCGCTGGGTTGCCCGCCTGGCTTTGGCAACCGTAGTCGTTGCTGGCGGCACCTCATTGTTCTTCTTCCCGTTAATGGACTTCGTGACGCAACGCTCGGCGATTGCTGAAAAGAACTCAGAATTTGCCGCCCTTGCTGATGCAAATGAGCAATTACAGACCGAAGTCAATGCATTGCAAACCCCTGAGGGAATACGCAATGCAGCTCGCGCCCAACTGGGTTATGTCTTGCCCGGAGAACAGCGCCTTTCTCTTGTCCCCATGCCCAAATTGCCAACGGACCTGCCTCCCACATGGCCATACACACTGATTACAGAAATCTTGACGGTGCGCAACGCCACAGAAGGCACCCCGTCTTCTCCTCTTGCACCACTAGCCCCATAAGGCCCGAACCTCAACGGCTCCATGCGAGCCCACCCAATTTCACTAGGTAGTGTTCCTTTTACTGTCTTAACGACCACGGGGGTTTTGAAATGGCTGGAAGCATTCTTGGGAATCGGGTTCTTCGTAAAGAAGATCCAAAGTTTCTTACAACAGGTGGCGTGTACGTCGATGACCTACTTGATGAACCAGCACTTCACGGTGCACTGCATGTCACGTATGTTCGCAGCACTGTTGCACACGGACTCATTACATCGATTGACACTTCTGACGCTGCAACCATGCCGGGCATCGTTGCAGTATTCACAGGCAAAGACCTCGGACTTGAATTCGTGCCAT
>CALPPK020000051.1 GCA_943325435.2 Bifidobacterium breve | reverse complement strand
GAAGGGGACATGAACAGCACCCTTCCATTGTGGCAAGGTTGTCGTATGTTCCGCCGCCACTTCCTGACCTATTTGGCTCTATCAACCATGGCCATTGCTCAGCCTTTGCTTGATTTGTATGGGAAGAACACAACCGTTTTCTCTGCCGCAAAGTTGTCGCCACGTGAGGTTTTGGTATTTCTGCTCCTTGTGGGTCTGGCTCCCGCAGTTATCTGTATTGGGTTAGATCGATTCTCTGCTCTGTTTGGTCCGAAGGTGAACGAGGCGACACGTTTATGTCTGATCAGTGGCTTGTCCCTGCTGTTGGGTTTGGCGGTCGCTAGATGGCTCGACGTGAATAGAAACATTCCGTCGATTGCAATCGGAGTTTTTTTCGCACTTTTGATTCCGATTGCATTTGACCGATCTAAACCAGTTCGTGAATGGTCACGTTGGTTGTCGTTACTCGCTGTTGCGGTCATGGGAAGCGCCGTCATTGCGATGCAGCCGGTGTTGCTCGAATCAAATGGGCCTAAATCCGATGCAGTCGTTGGGAACAAAGATGTCACGGTGCTTCAAGTGGTCTTTGATGAATTCCCGTTGTATTCGCTTCTTGATAGCGATGGACAAATCAATTCGGAACGCTTTCCAGGGTTTGCTGAGTTAGCAAATGGTTCTACGTGGTATCGCAATTCAGTTGCCGAGTCGAACTTTACGCATCAAGCAGTTCCTGCAATCTTGTCATCTGCAGTTCCAGCTCAGGCCGGCGGACCGTTTCTCACGCAGTATCCGAAAAACATCTTCACTCTTTTTGCTGGTGCTACTTCGGTAGGTGGAATTGAACCGGTGACCAGTTTGTGCCCTCATTCTGTGTGTGGCGCAAAAGCGGGCGCAACAGCGTCGTTCAGTGCAGGTCGTCTCAAGACTTTCTTGCGTGATGCTGCGTATGTGTATGGTCAACGAGTCTTTCCGCCAGTGTTGCGAAAGTATGTGCCCTCTATTGAAGGCACGTGGGGAGGCTTTGGTGCCGTAGCAAATGAATTCAAAGACCAGTTCACAGTCGGTGCGCTTTCTCAAGTGGACGCGGTCGAACGAGCTACTGAGATTGTGGCGAAGTCGGCAGCTCCACGAGTACAAGTCGTGCACGCTCTGTTGCCGCATGCACCGTGGCGAATTACACCAGACCTTCGAGTTGATGAACTTTCCCCGTCAATCTCCACGCAGAATCCTGATAACGAGGAAGTGATTCGAGACATGTATCAGACCTTCTTGTATCAAGTGGGTGCAGCTGATCGTGTGATTACGAATTTGATTTCAAAACTAAAGCAAGCGGGCAAATGGGACTCAACGCTATTGGTGGTAACTGCCGACCATGGCATTTCCTTTATTCCGACGATGCCCCAAAGACATACGGATTTCACTTACGTCGAGCAAGTTGCGGACATTTATAGGATCCCCACGTTCATCAAGTACCCCAACCAGAAGGCGGGTGTCGCTAGCGATTGTGCGATAACAAATCTGGATTTGTTGCCGACCATTATTGACGTCACCCAAACGAAGAGCTCGTGGGCGTTTGCCGGTAAATCACTTGCGGATAATTGTCCAACGGGCAGAACCCGCAACATAGTTTCGGCAACCGGAGAGACCGCTGTACTCGCGGGTGGTTTTGAGGAAGTGAGAGAACGGGCAGCACACTATGCGCAGATTGTTTCAAACATTGGTCCGATAAAGAAAATTGCGGCGGTTGGCGAGAGTGCTTCTTTGGTTGGCACTCGAATTGGTGATCACATCACCGATACACGCATCTCTAATTGGAGCATTAAGCAAAAGCCTCTCTTCAAGAACGTTTCGGATAAACGAGGAGCCACTATTCCTTCACTCATAACGGGTGAAATCACAGTCTCTCAACTGTTAGATGAGGGAACAGAAGGGGTCGTTGTAGTGGACGGAATCGCCGCGGGTGTCATCGGAGAATTGTCTGGTGCAGATTCAATAGTTAACTTCGCCGCTGTTCTGGATTACACACTGCTTACGTCTGGGCCTCACACCATTGAGTTATTCATCAGGAATCCTGATGGAACCTTGACTTCAGTAGGGGCTCCGAGCTAACTACGCCCAGTGATTTCTCGCCAATGATTCGGATCTTCTAAGTACTTCACAACGCGAGGAACATCGTCTATGTGCACCGGGCGGCTGAACAGGTACCCCTGAGCTCTGTGACACTCAAGAGATAACAGTTGGTCCAACTGCTCGGTATTCTCTACGCCCTCTGCAACAACATCTGCGCCCATTGCTATTGCCATGGCGATGATTGTTCGCACAATATTTTGAGTGGCTGGTTCAGTCACGACATCGTTAACAAAGGCTCTGTCGATCTTGATGCATTGAATTGGAAATCGTTGTAAAAGTGAAAGCGATGAGTAGCCGGTTCCGAAGTCGTCTATGGCAATGCGAACTCCTAGTGCGTTGAGACGATGCAGAGACGCAAGTGCCTGTGTCGGTTCGGTGATCATGACGCTCTCAGTAACCTCGAGCCACAATTGTTCTGCAGGAACACCAGACGAAGTGAGCGCCTCAGTTACTACGGTGACAAATTGAGGATCATGAAGTTGTCGCACTGAGACGTTGACGCTCATCGTGGTGCTAGCAGAACAATGGCCAGCATCTATCCAGGATCGAAGTTGAGTTAGTGCGTCATTGATAGCCCATGAGCCCAAGGGCACGATGATTCCGGTTTCCTCTGCGATGGGAATGAATTCATCGGGTGAAACGACTTGAGACTGTCCGCGATCCCAGCGCATGAGCGCTTCAAAGCCGACAACTATTCCTAGGTCGATGTCAACGATTGGTTGGTGTACAAGGTGGAGCTCGTTGCGCTCAAGAGCTCGGTAGAGGGCGGTTTCAACATCTAGTCGCTTGGTGACACTTTCAAGCATCGACTCGTCAAAGAGTGCGATGCAGTTTCTGCCAGCATTCTTTGCTCGGTACATGGCTGTGTCTGCATGCCTCATCAATTCATTGGCAGATAATTCAACTGCGGTCGGGGCGTAGGCAACGCCGATACTTGCGGTGACAAACATGTCGCCGTCTCTTGTTGCTATAGGCCTGCGGAGTGAATCCAGAACTCTCTCAGCTAAGAGAACGGATTGTGTGACGGATTCTGTGGTGGTGTCAAGAATTACAAATTCGTCACCAGCTATTCGAGCCACGGTCGCATGGGTCGGCACAGCGGATGTGAGGCGCCGTGATACTTCTGTGAGGACATCATCTCCGATGGAATGTCCAAGACTGTCGTTGATGTTCTTGAATCTGTCGACATCGATGAAGAGAACTGTCGGTTGTAGATGAGTCTTCCATGATGACCGCATTGCTGATTCGATGTGCTGCAGCATGAGAACTCGGTTAGGAAGGCCCGTAAGAGAATCAGTTAGAGCGTTTTTAACAAGTTGTTCTTGAGTGTTGGCATTTTGTCGTACAGACTGCACGACTCGTGACATGACAACTGCAGCGAGGATGCAAGCAGTGATTGTTCGCACGGTGATGTCTTGAATATTGGCTGGCTTATCGATTGCAAGGATGATGATGGGTGCGATAAGCGATGAAGTTGTGGTCAGCAGACGTGTCATAAGTGCCGGAGGAACTGTGTGGGTTCCGCCTTCAGCAATGTGACGGATAGTGGGATGAATGAAGCCGGCTCCGACAAGGGCAACGGCCATCAGTAGGGGTGCGTCGAGCGTCGCTGTAGAAAATGAAACATCTCCGCGAGAAACAACTGCGCGCAAGATAAGACCAGTCAGGCTGAGGGCGATAGCGATACCAACAAAAGCATTTGCAGGTGATGGCACGGTTTGTGAGAACAAGAGGGTGACGAGTAAAAACAGAACAATCATCGCAACCCCAAGGGAGAGACTACGAATGGTGGTGAATGATGCCGAGTTACCAGTTATGCCAAGGGAAGGTTGAACTAGATACACCCAGACAATGAGCCACGCTCCGATGCCGACAATGAGTCCATCGGCCAGAACATTTGCAACTTGACCAGTGAGTCGTCGTCGAATACTGAAAACAAGTCCGAGAACAAGAAGAATTTGAGATGCAAGGAAAAGTGACTCCGTTGCCAACGAGTGAGAACTGCTTGAGTCATTCTCGATGATGCGCGCGGCGAAAATTGCCGCTGCAGTCAGGCCAGCCAGAGCGGCTACTGATGTCGGTGCCTTGTGGGCCATGAGTCCGATGACAATTCCGAAGACTGCAACAACCAGGCAGGTAATTGCTGGAACACTGCTGAAACTGTCGGCGATTACTGCGTGTGTGGCGCCAAGACTAATGGCAGCAACAGCGACCAACCATGCAGACGCGGAGAGGGCTTTACGTGCCACTTTGTCTCGAAATCTGCATGTGGTAACCGCCCAATCGAACCCAAAAGACGGTACTACGGGCTGGGTACGAGGGAGGGGAGCCTGTATCTGACCGACTAATAGATAGTCTGAACCCACATGTCCACTGTTGCTCCCACCGTCACGGTCGTTGTACCAGGCGCTCATCTCATGGCAGAACTGCTCGGGCAACGCGATGAACTTCTGCGCCGAGTTGAAGATGCATTTCCTGATGTCGCGGTGGTGGTGCGAGGCAACGAGATCGGTTGTTCCGGACCCCGGGCTCACCAGGTTGGTCGTTTGTTCGAAGAGATGGTTCTTCTGCTTCAAAGTGGGGAACGTCTTGATCAGTCAGTAATGGATCGCAGCATTGTGATGGTGCGTGCTGAACAACGTCCAAGCAGCGTATTGACCGATGACATCTTGAAAGGGTCAAGAGGTCGCATGGTTCGTCCAAAGACTGCGGGCCAGAAGCGATATGTCGATGCAATTCGTGAGAACACCATCACTTTCGGTGTGGGGCCTGCTGGAACTGGTAAAAGTTGGCTTGCAGTCGCAATGGCGGTCCAGGCTCTTCATGCCAGACAAGTTCAACGCATTGTGCTGACAAGACCGGCCGTAGAAGCCGGAGAACGTCTTGGCTTCTTGCCAGGAGACTTAATGGCAAAGATTGATCCGTACCTTCGGCCTCTTTATGACGCTCTGTACGACATGATGGACCCTGAAGCAGCAGTCAAATTGATTGAGCGACAAACAATTGAAGTTGCTCCGCTCGCATTCATGCGCGGTCGAACATTGAATAACTCGTTCATCATTCTTGACGAAGCCCAGAACACAACTCCCGAGCAGATGAAGATGTTGTTGACGCGAGTGGGTTTCGGATCAAAGGTTGTGATTACAGGCGACGTGTCACAGATAGACGTTCCAGATGGTCGTAGCGGATTGGTTGGCTTAGAGAAAAAGCTCGGGCATATCGATTCGTTGGCGTTTGTTTACCTGGATGGATCAGACGTTGTTCGACATCGTATCGTTGCTGACATTGTTGCTGCATACGAACGTTTTACAAACGCTGAAGCACGAAGAAGTTCAGCGCGTAAGGCAGTTAGTGATGACTGAGTCCCGACCGCGTATTCATGTACCTCGTCGCGCAGGCGGCGATGGAGTTCCTGAAGTGTTCTGCTCCGATGAACAATCAGGAAGCACAATTGATCTTGCACGTTGGCGTCAACTGGCGATATCTGCACTTCTGCACGAAGGAGTGCACGGAGCGTGTGAGTTGTCAGTGTTTTTTGTAGATGAGCCAACCATGGCAGACCTGAACAATGAACACATGGGAAAAGTTGGCCCCACCGACGTCTTAGCTTTCCCACTAGATGCGGCTGAGATGATTGAGCCACAGGGTCCTGGTGCTCTAACTCGCGGACCCGCGCGACCGCATCCGGATAACGACGATGTACCCACTTTGTTGGGCGATGTAATTTTGTGCCCCATCGTGGCTGAGCGACAGGCTTCAACACATGCTGGGAACTTCGATGACGAAGTTGCACTACTTTTGGTGCATGGAATCTTGCATGTCCTCGGTTTTGATCATCATGACGAAGAGACCAAGACGATTATGCGAGCGAGAGAGTTGGCAATCTTGACCAAACATCATTGGGCGGGTCCAGCACCTGTCGAATTCAGACAGGAACAAGACGAATGATTGCAACTTCTCCAACCACGGCTGATTGGTGGATGCTGATCGGAATTCTGATTCTTTTGGGAATTTTGATGGTCCTTTCGATTGCTGAGATGGGCTTGTCTCGAGTATCAAAGCCAAAGGCCCAGGCACTGGCAGATTCTGGGGCGCGAGGTGGCACTGCGCTGCTGGCACTAGTTACTCACCCTGAACGATGGGTGAATCCACTGTTGCTATCCGTAAATGTGTGTCAGACGGTTCAGGCTACGTTGACTGGAGTTGTGTCAGGTCGTTTGTTTGGGCCTGCCGGAGTGGCAATTGGTGTTGTCCTGAACGTTGTTGTGTTTTTTGTATTTGCTGAAGCGGTGCCTAAGACATATGCAATTTTGCATTCCGACAGGGCTGCATTGTCGACATCTCGTCTGATTTCGCTTCTTGTTGGTTTCTATCCGTTGACAAAGATTTCTCAAGGCCTCATCGGGTTGACCAACATTGTTGTTAAGGGCAAGGGGTTAGAGCAAGGTCCTTTCATTGGCGAGCAAGAGTTCTTGGGGATGGTTGAAGCTGCGGTTGAAGATGAAGTGATTGAGCACGAGGAGCGAGCTTTGATCGAATCAATCATTGAATTCGGCGACACGATTGTGCGAGAGATTATGAGACCACGCCCAGACATCATCAGCGTTGATGCTGGCGAAACCTTAGACATGGCACTCGACGAAGCTTTTGAACATGGTGTAAGTCGACTGCCGGTAATGCGCAACGATGAAGATGACAACGAAGACGTTCTAGGAATTGTGTACGCGAAGGACATTATGAAGGCCATTCGAGCTGGTCTTGGGGCTGAGCCAGTCGATTCTCTGGTTCGCACTGCAGTAGTTATTCCCGAAAATAAGCCAGTTGCAAAATTGATGCGCGAAATGCAACGCGACCACTTTCACATGGCGATCGTCGCAGATGAATACGGCAGCATTACGGGGCTAGTAACTCTTGAGGATTGCCTTGAAGAACTTGTAGGCGAAATTGTGGATGAGCACGATGATGAAGACCCAGAGGTGCGGAATTTGCCGAATGGCGAATCGTTGGTCGATGCCGGTATGTCCATCGAGGATTTCAACGATCATTTTCACGTAGACCTACCAGACACTGAGTTTGACACTGTCGGTGGATACCTTTTCGGAGTCCTCGAGCATGTACCTGTAGTGGGAGAGACGTTAGAAATTGAGGGCTGGCGTTTCGTTG
>CALPPK020000050.1 GCA_943325435.2 Bifidobacterium breve | reverse complement strand
CTGGAAAGAGGTCTACGAACCCTTTGATGCTGAGATTCTCAAGAGCCAAGCTGGTCGTTGCATGGACTGCGGTATTCCGTTCTGCAACAACGGCTGCCCACTTGGCAACCTGATTCCTGACTGGAACGACTTGGTGTATCGCGAGCATTGGCAAGATGCCATTGAGCGACTTCATGCAACAAATAACTTTCCTGAATTCACAGGCCGTCTGTGTCCTGCTCCATGTGAATCTGCATGTGTGCTTGGAATTAACCAAGACCCCGTGAACATCAAACAAGTTGAAGTATCAATTATTGATCGTGCATGGGCTGAAGGTTGGGTAACACCGCAAATTCCATCGCTTCAAACTGGAAAGCGCATCGCCGTTATCGGTAGTGGTCCTGCAGGGCTAGCTACTGCTCAACAGTTAACTCGTGCTGGGCACTCAGTCGTTGTCCTTGAGCGCGCTGACCGTATTGGTGGCTTGCTGCGCTACGGAATTCCTGAATTCAAAATGGAAAAAAGCCACCTTGATCGTCGCCTTGAGCAGATGCGCGAAGAAGGAACCGAGTTCCGCACCAATGCAGATGTTGGCGGCTCTGTTGATATGGAAATTCTCCGTGCTTCGCATGACGCGATTGTCCTTGCTTGTGGCGCAACATCATGGCGTGACCTTCCGATTCCTGGGCGTGAACTTCACGGTGTGCATCAGGCAATGGAATATCTTCCGATTGCAAACAAAGTGCAAGAGGGCGATACGTCGACGTATGACATCGATGCAAAGGGAAAGAACGTTGTCATCATTGGTGGCGGCGACACCGGTGCTGACTGTTTAGGAACAGCATTGCGTCAAGGTGCAAAGCAAGTGATTCAACTTGAGATCATGCCTCGACCTCCAGAGACTCGCTCTGCAGGTAACCCGTGGCCTCAGTACAACATGGTGTACCGCACTTCGTCGGCCCATGAAGAAGGTGGCGAGCGAATCTTTAGCGTGAACACCGAGCGATTCGTTGATGACGGAAACGGAAACGTGCGTGCATTGTTGATCCATGAAGTTGAAATGGTTGAAGGTCGATTCGTGAAGAAGGAAGGAACTGACTCTGAGATTCCGGCAGACCTGGTGTTCCTTGCTATGGGGTTTGTTGGTCCAGATAAGGGTTCTTGGCTTGATCAGTTAGGCGTCAATCTTGACGAACGCGGCAATATCGCTCGCGATAACGAATACCAGACCAATGTCCCGGGCGTCTTTGTGGCTGGCGACATGGGTCGTGGGCAAAGCCTCATCGTGTGGGCAATTGCTGAAGGTCGTGCGTGTGCGGCTGGCGTTGATTCGTACCTCATGGGTGAAACGTCGTTGCCGTCGCCGATTCTTCCCACTGCTCGTCCCTTGATGTGACAACGATGGTGGCGAAGCGCCACCTTTTAGACACTCACAGGCTCTACTGTTGGTCTCTGTGTTAAGAAACCGCATTCTTCCAAAATCAAAGTCCACGTCACTGGCGTTGATCTTTGTCATGGTGTCAGGGTTCGGATTCGCATCGTGCGGGGGAGACACGCTGGGGGTTGCCACAACAGTGGTCAACGTGACGCCCACCAACTTTGCAACAATTCCTCCAGTCGTCAGCACATTGCCTGGTCCAACCACAACATTGCCGTCAAATGCTGTTGGTGCAGAAACGGTGTACACAATCGTCGCGGGTGACTCTCCGCTTGCTGTTGCCAACAAGTTTGGTATTTCGCTGACAACGTTGTTGGCGTACAACGCGATGGTTAGTCCAGCACAGTTTCCATACCCTGGACAAACATTGCGAATACCGCCTCAAGCTGTGGTTGATCCGAATGCGCCATCAGCGACAAATCCGGCAACGCCCGGAGCAACCACTGCACCAGCAGCGCCTGTTGGTCCTGGATGTGGAACTCGACCTGCTGGTACGTACACAATTGCGAAGGGTGACAACTTCTGGCAACTCAGAAAAGATTTCTGCGTGTCACTCGCTGCGCTATTGAGCGCAAACAATTGGCCGGACATGAGCCAAGTTACTTTTATCCCAGGACAAGTAATCAATATTCCTGCCGCTGGCAGTTAACGCCCAGTATTGCGTTTACGACGACCATGACGCTCTAGTGCGTGTGTGATTAGTTCGTCGATGAGGTCTGGATAATCCAGACCGGATGCGGCCCACAATTTTGGGTACATCGAAATTGGGGTGAAGCCAGGAATTGTGTTTATTTCATTACACAGAAAGCCACGGCCATTTTCTTCGAAGAAGAAGTCAACGCGTGCCATTCCTTCACAATGAAGTGCCTCGTATGCGGAGATGGCTAAGGCCCGAATGGTGTCAGATTGTTCTGATGTGAGACGCGCAGGAATATTCAGAGTTGCAGCATCGGTGACGTATTTGTCTTCGTAGTCGTAGAAATCATTACCGGGAGTTATTTCGCCAGCAACTGATGCACGAGGGGTGCGGTTGCCAATAACAGCAACTTCAATTTCTCTGCCGACTATTGCTTCCTCGCAAATGATCCATTGGTCATATGACGCAGCCAGTTGTACTGCCGCGCGGAGTTCATGCAGGTCATGTGCTTTTGAAACACCAACGGAAGAGCCCATGTTGGCTGGTTTTACAAACATTGGAAAGCCAAGAGAAAGAACAACATCATTGAGTGAGTCCGGCGTGACTGTGTCCTCGCGCAATATGGCATGTCGCGCTTGCGGAATTCCGGCCTGTGCAAAAATTGATTTAGACACGCCTTTGTCCATTGCAACTGCGCTCGCCAAAACTGCGCTACCGACATAAGGAAGATCGAGCATCTCCAGGAGCCCTTGGATGGTCCCGTCTTCGCCGAGAGGACCATGAAGAAGTGGCATCACAACTATGGGGCCTGATTCTGCCAACAGAGACAGAACTGTTGAAGTGGTCTCTGTTCCCGCAGCAACGAGATGTGTGGGCACTGATGCAGGGTCAGCGCCACCGACAGACAGTTCGGCCATGTCGGGTAGGTGCCATTTACCGTTGCGTGCAATACCGATGGGCACTGTTCGATATGTGTCTGAGTTGGCGGCACGAAGGACATGAGCAGCGGTCACACAGCTCACGTCATGTTCTGCTGATTGCCCACCAAAAATAACCACAAGGGTGGTGCGCCTGTCGATGGTGTCCATCGGTAAGACGGTACTCGCCACTAGGGTCATTCCAGGCTCATCACCGCATCTGAAGTGGCTCTAGTTGCCCACGGAACGCTTGTAGGGCTTGATTGTGAGGCATCAGGCATCGCGTTTGATTCTCGTTCTCTGCGCCTCGGACAAGCGTTTGTGGCTTTAGAGGGCGACGCAGATGGTCATGATTTTCTGCAGGCAGCTGCAACCGCTGGTGCTCCATTTGCCATTGTGCATCGTGGAAGGTCAATCAGTGCATTGACCTGCGTTGAAGTTGATGATTGTGATGCCGCATTGACTGCACTTGGTCGGCATTGTCGCGATCGTCTTTCTGGTTCTCTTGAAGGTCGCGTGATTGGTGTTACAGGTTCGGTAGGAAAGACCAGCACTAAAGATTTGGTTCTAGCTGTTCTGCGTTCGAAGTACGCCAGTGCGCATGCGCCAGAGAAGTCATTGAACAATGACATCGGTGTTCCTGTCACGATTATCAATGCACCGGATTCGTGTGACGCGTTGGTGCTGGAAATGGGAATGCGTGGTCTTGGTGAAATTGCCAGATTGTGCGACGTAGGCCAACCGCAGATTGGCGTAATTACTGAGGTGGGTGATGCACATAGCGAGCGAGTTGGTGGAATCGACGGGGTGGTTCGTGCCAAAGCTGAGTTAGTTCACGCTCTTCCTTCGCCGGGAGTTGCGATTGTCAATTCAGATTCTGTGAATGCGATGAAAACCGTCCATGGCATTGCTGCGAAGGTTGTCACGTTTGGGTCTTCTGACACTGCATCTGTCCGATGGGAGATTGTCTCTACCGATGATCGCGGGTGTTGCACCGTGCGCTTCGCTGCGGGCGATGAAAGCGCAGTCGGTGCAGTCCCGCTTCCGGGAATTCACATGGCATCAAATGCTGCTTCAGCTGTGGCTGTTGGGATTACGTGCGGAATCGGAATCATGCAATGTGTTGAGGCGTTGTCGAATGCACAAAGCGCAAGCCAACGCATGCAATGGGTGGCTGGTCAAAACGGATTACGAATTCTTGATGATTCGTATAACGCGAACCCAATGTCGGTAGCTGCAGCATTGCGCACGGTGGCAGAGACGTCAGCAACGAAAAGATTTGCAGTCTTGGGTGTCATGGCTGAAGTGCTTCATTCAGAAACGGCTCATCGTGAAATCGCATCTTTATGTAAGCAGGTAGGAATTGAGTTACTTGCGCTGGAGACTAACTTGTACGGAACAAACCCATTGTCGGTAGACGACATTGCAAATGCTTTGAGTCAGCTTGGTTCAGACGCCGTCGTGCTTGTTAAGGGTTCGCGTGTCGCGGCGACAGAACGAGTTGTTCACGCCTTGATGGTCTGAGAATCGATTCGTTTATCGATTTTTTCGATATTGCAGGACCATGCAAGAAACAATGCCCAAACGGCACCAAACACGAGAACTGGTCGTGATCCAACGCGGTCCATGATTGGTCCGAATATCAAGTTTCCAATTGGGATCGTGCCGCCAAAGGCCATAAACCACAAGGACAGAACTCGAGCACGAATTTCCAGTTCAAGACGACTCTGCAAAACCGTCATGAGTGCAGTGGTTGTTGAGAAATACGATGCTCCAAGAAAGAAGCCAGTGATGAAGGCAAGCGGAGTGGAACGAACTGAGGCAAATGCGGTCATGAAGATTGCAAAACACACAAACCCTCCGCGTGCCGCTTTTCTTTTGTCTACTCCTGCCAAAACCGTGCCAATAGCGAGCGCGCCAAACATTGCCCCAAGTCCCCATGTGGCGTAGAGCCATTTGTACACAGGTGTGCGTGGTTGGATATCAAATGTGAGGTCAGCAACTGCAGGGAAGAGCCCGACAAAGGGGAGACTAAAGAGCGAAAATGAAAACATCGTGACAAGCAGTCTTCGCAAAACAGGGCGAGCACGCGCTGTACGAATACCAAGGGTTAACGACTTCCATCCGGATTCTTGCGTGCGTTTTGCCGTGGGAAGTGCAATGCGAATCACCGCTGACATAACAATCAGGTAGGTACAGGAGTTGATGAAGAACACCTGAGAGGTTGTAACGCCCCAATGCATCAATAGCGCAGCAAGGATGGGGCCGACTACGCGCGAGCCATTGACAGAGGTTGATGAAAGGCTGATGGAGCCACCGAGGTCTTCAGGACGTACGAGGCTTGGTAACACGGCGGAAAATGCTGGAGCATTAAATGAGTTGCCGATGCCGACAGTCAGTTGAGCGCAGAACAAAAGAGCTATTGAACTATCAAGAGATGTGAGGACTCCCAACAACACAGAACCTGCCATCTGGATGCACTGGGCAAAAATCAGCCAATTGCGGCGGTCAAATTTGTCGGCCATCACCCCAGCCGGGATGGATAAAAGAAGCAGAGGTCCGAGTTGGGCAAAAGTGAACAACGCAACTGTCGAGGCACTGCCAGTGCGTGAATAGATGTACGCAGGCAAGATCACTTGCTGCATCCACACCCCAATGCTTGACAGAAAACTACTGATCCACATCACGCGGAAATCCCGGTAACTCAAGGCTGCACTGATAGTGCCAGGTTTACGATCTGTGCGTTGCGGCTTTGGAGAAGAGTTCATGGGGGACGGTTTGACGCTACTTCTTGGGGCAGGTAATTGGCGTGTTGGTCCACGCTTACGGGTGAGATTGTGACAATAATGACAGAGTGCAAGTTGAATCACCCACCACGATTTCGTCCACACCGACAAGTGCTGATAGTTGCCGTACTCGGTATGGCACGTTCGCTGAGTGTCCGTTATGTACGGGTGATCTCACCCCCGAGCATGCGCACTTCAAGTGCCGTGCCTGTGGTTGGCGTGATAGTTGCTGCGATTAGCGCGACGGAGTGAATTTCACTGGCAGTGATGCTGGTCCGAAGATGCCAACGCCTGACGGTTTGTACACAACTGGGCCATCAAGTTCTAGGTTCAACATTCGTTGTGACAAAACCGTGAACGCTTCTTGTAGTTCTGCGCGAGCGAGTGATGCTCCGAGGCAATAGTGAATGCCAGCGCCAAGTGACAAGTGTGGTTGCCCAACTGGCTCACGTGTGATATCAAAAACTTCGGGCGTAGGGAACACAGAAGCGTCGTAGTTTCCGGTGCTCATAGATGTGCTCATGAAAGTTCCTTTAGGGAACAGCACTCCGTTGTATTCAATGTCTTCAGACGCAAATCGAATAGTTCCACCAACGGCTCCAGAGAAACGCAACACCTCTTCTACTGCGCGTTGCGCAAGTGACGGGTCTTTGCCGAGAAGCGCCCACTGTTCTGGATACTCAGCGAACAAAGCAAGCGCAAGACCGAGTTGATTACGAGTGGTGTCTGTGCCGCCAACAATCACAGCATCCACCATCATTGTGAGCTCTTCAGTATTTAGTTTGTCGCCAGCTTCTTCAGCTGCGATGAGATCAGTTATCAGGTCATCTGCCGGCACGCTTCTGCGCTTTTCGATGAGTCCTTCGGTGTATTTCTCAAGTTCTTGCTGTGCATTGAGAAAAACTGACATGTTCTGAGCCAAATTGTCGCTGAAGATCAGCAAGATCTCGGTTGCGAGTCGGCTAAAGAGCTTCCAATCTTCTTTTGGTGCTCCGAGCAGTTCGCAGATGATGGGGATGGGGTAGGGCTCGCAAATATCGCCTACAACCTCGGCTTTGCCAGATGCAGCAAATGGGTCAAGAAGTGAATTAACTGTCTCACGCATGAATGGGCGAAGTCGGTCTGCGCTGCGGGGCGAGAACGCCGGTGCAACTAATCGACGTAACCGAACATGGACTTCGCCTTCAGCATTCAGAATTGAAACTCGGCGACGGCCGAGGAAGGCTTCGTCAGTAATGCCTTGCAGTTGCGCCACCATGCCAGTAGCTGAGTGCCACCGCTTGTCACGCAGAATTCCCATGACCGATTCATAGGTCAATACTGAGTACCCAATGTCGGTGCGGGCGAGCCAGCTGTCTTGAGCAATCTCACGCAGAAGTGCATGGCGGTCTGATCGCTGCTGGTCCATGATGAGAGGGACTTTGGGGATTTGTAGGTCAGTTGCAAGCGATGCCATCGCTACAACCTATTCGTTGACAGCGTCTCGTGGCGTAACGAACGCGAGGGAGAGAGCTGTTGCCACGGCCTCATAGG
>CALPPK020000049.1 GCA_943325435.2 Bifidobacterium breve | reverse complement strand
ACCAACAGCAATCTTTTCCATATAGAAACATGGTCCCGGATCAAACATGGTGCCGCGCTCGGAAACTGCGATCACCGAGATGGCATTGCCTTTGCCTGATGCTGTGAGCGAGGTGCCGTCAATTGGGTCAACTGCAACGTCAGTGTCTGGCTTCGAGCCGTCACCGACAAGTTCGCCATTGAACAACATGGGGGCTTCGTCTTTTTCGCCTTCACCAATGACAACGATTCCGCTCATTGGCACGGTGCCGAGCACCATGCGCATAGCGTCCACGGCGGCACCGTCGGCGCCCATTTTGTCTCCGCGGCCAACCCAACGACTGGCTGCCATGGCAGCCGATTCGGTGGTGCGTACGAGTTCGAGGGCGAGGTTACGGTCTGGGCGTTCAGTAGTCATCACGTACAAACCTAGTGCCCTGACTAACCTGCGTTCGTGTCCGTTCTGCCTATCCAGCTGTGCCTTCCCGGTATCGAGATCACCGATGTCCTGGTTCGGCCTGGGGGTCAATGGGTGTCAGGAGTTGTCTCAGACGGCGCCTCTGCCATTCTGCGGATGTGGGCAGTTGACGGCAATGCATTGGTTGACCTCTTCTCCGATGCGCCCTCGCGCGGTCGTGGGCTGTCTGGTGGGGTGCATGTGTGGAGCGACGATGGGGACATTGTCTATGTGACAACTGACGCACGAGGCATTGTCGAAATAACGCTCCGAAATGATGTTGTGACTCGGGAGAGATCATTGGCACTTGATGTGTCTCGGTCGTGGTCAACGCCCGCAATCGATCACATGAATCGAAGAGTGTTTGCTATTGCCGACTGGAAAGAACTGTGGGGATGCGAGATTACGAATGGTGAGCCGTACGTAGTGCATAACGAATCCGACTTTGCACTTGACGCGATTGCTGGTGTTGACGGAAGTTGCATTGTGTGGAATAGGCCCGACATGGCGTGGACACAAAGCGCTTCATGGCCTGAACGAGTTGCGGATGGCATTGCTGTGCAGCAAGCACGGTTTTCTCGGAACAAAGAATGCTTCGGTTTTATTGATGATTCCACCGGCGTAGCGAATGTTCACATTCTGGGTGACCAGATTATTGATCCGAATATCTCCATCATTGACCATTGCGAACATGGCGGACCCACATGGGGGCCAGGGCAACGCACATGGTGTTTCAACACCGACGGCACACGCGTTGCGTACACGCGCAACGAAGATGGGTATTCATCACTGTGGGTGTTCGACAGGGTGACGGGTTCTCGACATCGCATTGGGCAAGGAGTTCATGGTTGTTTGTCATGGGAAGGCAACACACTTGCAGCATTGCGAACTGGTGCACGTACACCGCAGCAAGTGGTGGTGTATCACCTCTATAACTTGCTCGAGCCGCGACGTACGGTGTTGGTGCGACCAGCCGATGCACGATGGTTCGAAAATGAGATTGACGTAGAACTAGTAGAGCCAACAGTTGAACGCGCACCGGGAGAAGTTGAGGTGCCGTACCGCTTGTATCGCGCGCATCGGCCACATGGCGGATTGATCTGCTGGGTGCATGGCGGACCGAATGATCAATGGCAAGTGACGTTTCGTAGTCAATTCACCTATTGGTTATCGCGTGGGTTTGCGATTGCTGTCGTTGATTATCGCGGTTCGTCAGGTCATGGTCGTGACTTCATGATGAGCCTGAATGGACACTGGGGAGAATACGACGCCATTGATACAGCCAACGTATTGCGCCATCTGCAAACCGTGCATGGGTTCTCTTCTGCAACAACTGTTCTGATGGGCGGCAGTGCTGGAGGATTAACCGCGCTTAATACCGCGGTACGTGATGCGTCGCTGTGTGCTGGTGTTGTGGTGAAGTACCCAGTCGTTGATCTTGTTGCCATGTTGCAGAGTGATGACCCCTTTGAAGGCCATCACATGCCAGCGCTTGTGGGCTCTGAAAACAAAGCAGCAGAACTTTCGCCTCACAACAACGCCCTCGCACTACGTGACACCCCAATCCTTGTATTTCATGGTGACCAAGATCATTCAGTTCCTCTTGTTCATTCCGAACGGCTGCGAGATGCAATAGAAGCAGTGGGTGGAAACATTCAGCTGGAAGTGTTTGCGGGGGAGGGTCACGGATTCCGTAACTCTGTGAATATCACTCGTGAATTTACTGTGACTGAAGAGTTCCTGTACTCCCTCATGAAGAACGCAAGATAGCGTTTACAGCATGCTTCTCGCCGAGTTTGAAATCTTTCACTCGCGACCCATTGCGCCTACACGCCGGTTAGCTCTTGGCCGATTGATGTTGCCAGTAGAGCCTGCACCCGGATTTGGCGGCATTCTGCTTGGTGCAGTTCTTGCAGTGCACGCATCTGAGGTTGATGAAGATTTCATCCCGGATCTTCAGCGTTTACTTCTAGAGATTGAACGCGATGCGCGTGTTGTTCAGCCACGATTACGACATCGATTTCAAGTGGATCGCCACGGATTGTCGTACAGCACTCACCGCATGACCAGCGTGAATGATTCCATTGAATTCGAATTTCAGAACAACGGAACTCCGTTGCAACAGGCTCTTGGATCCATTTATGCATTGGAACGTCTTGATATGGGTATTCGTCAACAGTTGGTTCCCGTCATGTTGCGGGCAATGAAGTGGCGCGGCCCAATCGGTGCTTCTTTCATTGAGTACTTGGCTGGCTCAAAAGTGTCATCAGTGTCGGCACTGGCAGACCCCCGCGCATGGGCTTTGGAGATTCTTGGTTTTCCTGGCGGCACTGTGAAGCCCGGAAAACGAGACATCATGTCGCATTATCGCGACAGTGTGCGGCGCGCGCATCCTGATCACGGCGGCAATGAAACCGACGCAAGCAAGTTGATTATTGATATCACTGAGGCTCGTCGCGTGTTGCTTGAGGCGTTGTGACTTCCATTGCTGGAGTCGTGTTATTTCCGGGCGCAGGTTCATCGTCGACACATTCATCACTGTTGGCCATGCAGGACTCACTGGCACCCTTGCCGGTAGCCAGGCATGACTTTCCTTATCGCATCGCTGGGAAACCATTTCCTGATAAAGCGCCAGTTCTCATTGCAAGTGTTACGGAACATGTACGTGTATTCGCAGAGTCACTAGGAGTATCGACTTCACAAATTGTTATTGGTGGGCGGTCGATGGGCGGTCGGATGTGCTCTATGGCTATCGCAGACGAAGCAGACCCGTTAGAAGTTGCAGGGCTGGTACTGGTGTCGTACCCGTTGCATCCGCCAAAGAAGCCAGATGCTCTGCGCATTGAACATTTGCCGCGCATCACTGTTCCAACGCTGTGCGTAAGTGGAACAAAAGACAACTTCGGAACACCAGACGAACTTCGCGATGCGTTCGCTGTTGTTCCTGGTGATGTCACGTGGAGTTTCATTGATAATGGTCGACATGAACTAGCAAAAGCTGATGCCGATGTTGCCAAACGAATTACAACGTGGGTGACGGCACTTTAGAGATCGTGCGAGATCTCGTCGAGATCGAGATGCGCTGTTTCGGGATATCGAAACCACACGATCAGCGACGCAATGACTGGGCCAGTTACGAGGCACAGCATCACTGTCCCGTATGACAAACCAGAGTCCAAGAACAATCCGGCTCCGACCAAGCCGACAATTCCACCAAACAGCGCAGAGGTCATGATGATTCCGCCCGCCGTGCCCCGAGAACCAGTGGGGAATAGTTCACCGCGATAAACGGCAAGCGCTGGGTATGAAACACCAAAGGCAAGGCCACCTGAAATTGCGAATAACCACATGGTTGCGCCTGAAGTGCAGAAGGAAAGCGCCAAGAGCAATGCTCCAATAGGAACCAATGTGGCCCCCAGAATTCGCCGACCTTTTTCATCGGCAACGTGTCCACCGATGATGAGGCCTAACGATGCAGGTGATGATGTTGCAATGGTGAAGAGCGCAACAAGAGCAGCGGAATAACCTCGATCATCTTTCAGGTATCTATTCTGAAAAATTGAAGCAGTCGCGATGTACATATTTGTTAAAAACACAACTGAACAGATTCGACCAAGTTGCCCGCGAAATGCCGACGACAGTTTCATCTGAAGTGACGCTGTCTGTTTTTGATGTTTGGTAAATCGTTCTGATTCCGGCAACCATTTAGTTAGTGCTATCGCTACAAAGATCCACACAAGTGCAACGAGGTAAATAAGTCTCCAGGACGTGAGGCCACGATCGGCCAACGGAAGCGACCCAACAGCAATTCCTCCACCTATTCCGCTAATGACTGCAAGAAGTCCCGTTGCGTATGCCCGTGTATTGCGTGGCATTTCTTCAAGCGCTACGACTGCAATCAAGATGTCGAGCGTCAGGCCAAGAGGCCGACCAATTGCTTGTGTGCCGACAAGAAAAACATAGGACGGTGCGATTGCGCCTAGCGATGACACGATGGGTGCGGCCCACGCCATCGCGATCATGACGGGACGTCGCCCGTACTTGTCTGCCAATGCAACAAGCGGCAAACAGATGATTATGCCGAACCTCACAACTGACGCACCGATTCCCTGACCAGACTGGGAGATGTCGAATTCATCAGCGGCAAACGCAACAGTTTGGGTGAACAGGGTGTTGATGAACGCTGCCGACATCGAGGCCAGACCCACCAAAATCAGAATTCTGCGTTGGCGTGGGGTCAAATCTTCAGTCGGCTTTGCCCAACGGGGTAGGCGTCTCAGCAGAAGTTTTCCATTCATGGCCACCGCGGGAGCATACTGATAGTCATGTCCATTGGTTCGAATCAGCGCGAGGGCGATGTCATCGTTGTTGCACAGAGCGGGCCATTGGCTGGCGAGGTAGTTGTACCGGGTGCCAAAAACTCGGTACTTAAACTGATGGCCGCGACATTGCTTGCTGATGGCAGATATACGTTGACAAATGTTCCGGTCATTGAAGACGTGGTCATCATGGCCGACTTGCTGCGTGCTGTTGGGCTTGAGATCGCCTTCTCTCCGGGGTCCGCCGGTGAGACTGGTCAACATCTGTCCATATATAACTCTGGGGCAATTACACCCGTTGCCCCATTTGAACTAGCCGATCGAATTCGTTCGTCGGTGAATCTTGTTGGCCCACTTCTCGGACGTTTTGGACAAGTTGATATTGCACTTCCTGGTGGCGACGACTTTGGTGGTCGACCAATCGATATGCACTTGCGCGGTCTTGAAGCAATGGGTGCAGAATTTGAAACATCTTCGGAAGGAATTGTCGGACGATGCGCTCGCCTGGTTGGTGCTGAAGTGGTGTTTGATTTCCCAAGTGTTGGTGCAACAGAAAACGTTTTAATGGCAGCAGTTGTTGCAGATGGTGTCACAACTATTCGTAATGCGGCACGTGAACCAGAAATTGCTGACCTGTGCAACATGTTGCGCAAAATGGGTTGCCGCATTGATGGAATTGGCACGGCAACACTGATGATTACAGGTGTTTCTCCGTCTTCACTGCAGGCGGTCACTCATGAGGTAGTAACTGATCGTGTGCAGTCAGCCACGTACATTGCTGCAGTAGGCATGTGCGGAGGAACCATTCGTGTGGCGCGGGCAAATGCTCAACACATGGGAATGATGCTGATTCGCTTTACAGATATGGGCATGGTCTTTGATATCGACGACGAGGGAATCACGGCAACAGCGCCAGGCCGATTGACTTCAGTTGATGTCTCCACATTGCCGTATCCCGGTGTTGCTACCGATTACAAACCATTGGTGGTTGCAATGCTGTCCATTGCAAATGGAGTCGGAATAGTTACCGAGAATTTGTACCCTGGTCGGTTCCGTTACGTTGATGAATTACGTGCTCTTGGAGCCAACATAGAGATTGACGGTCATCATGCAGTGGTCAGGGGAGTAGAGCATCTCACTGGCGCCACAGTGGTCGCGCCTGACATTCGCGCCGGAGCTGCTCTTGTCGTTGCAGGTTTGGCCGCATCGGGAATCACCGAAATTGGGGATGTGTTCCACATTGATCGTGGGTATGACGACATTGTGGGTCGTCTCAGTGTTTTGGGTGCCTCAATTAGTCGGGTTCGACCAGAGTCGTAGCCTCAGGTGGGGTCAATTTCTTGGCACGCGAATTTGCGAGCCGTAAAAGACCAAAAATGAGGACAATGGGCACGAGGGCATACAGCATCTCGTCCCACCCACCTTGATGAGCGAACATCATGTCAGCGTAGGCTGTAACCATGTCAATGCGCCAACAGGTAGAAGAAACCATCGTGGTTATTAGGCCAGCTCTTCAGGCCGACGGCGGAGACATTGTCTTGCATGATGTCAACGAAGAGACCGGTGTCATTTCAGTCGAATTGGTCGGAGCCTGCACCACGTGTCCTGCGTCTGATCAAACCTTGAAGGCCGGCATCGAACGCATTATGAAAGACCGCATCGACGGAGTCACCGAGGTCGTGCAGGTCATCTAAGTGAGCCGTCGCACTCTTAGCCCCGAACAACTTTTTACCGCCGCATGTGATGGTGACCGCGCAGCTCTTGCTCGGGTCTTGTCGTTACTTGAACGCGGCGATGCAGTCGCCCGTGAAGTTGGAAGGCTTGCCTACAAGCGCAGCGGTACTGGGTACACAGTAGGAATCACCGGTGCACCAGGCGCCGGAAAGAGCACGCTTACCAGTTCGCTTATCACGCACCTACGTAAACAAGATCTTGAGATTGCGGTTCTCGCAATTGACCCGTCTTCGCCGTTTACTGGTGGCGCAATTTTGGGTGACCGTGTGCGTATGCAAGACCATGCAACAGACCCTGGTGTCTTCATTCGTTCAATGGCAACACGCGGACACCTTGGTGGTTTGTCGCTGTCAACGCCCGAAGCAATTCGCATGCTCGATGCCGTAGGCCGTAAATGGATTCTGGTGGAGACAGTTGGTGTTGGTCAAGTAGAAGTCGAAATTGCTGGCAAGGCAGACACCACTGTTGTTGTGCTGAACCCAGGCTGGGGTGATTCAGTGCAAGCAAACAAAGCCGGTCTTATGGAAATTGCGGATGTGTTTGTCATTAACAAAGCAGATCGCAAGGGTGTGGAAGAAACTCGTCGTGACATTGAACAAATGTTGGAACTGTCTGATCTTGCGCATGAAGCATGGCACCCACCAATCATCGCCACTATTGGCAGCACTGGTGAAGGTGTTTCCGACATGTGGGATGCAGTGTTAGAACATCGTGCCGCAATTGAAGCGACGGGCGTATTGAAGTCACGCCGTGAATTCCGTTTGCGCGCAGAGTTGCGTGAAATTGTTGCGCGTCG
Source organism: Bifidobacterium breve (assembly GCA_943325435.2). The sequence continues at coordinate 51 of CALPPK020000049.1, read as the reverse complement.
CCTCGAGTTGAAAGCTCGTGAAATTCTTAGCGGAGATCAATGGGATGGATT